>NZ_MJUW02000105.1 GCF_001753675.2 Candidatus Brocadia sapporoensis
TTTCTCGTTTTTCTTGATACCTGTATTACGCAATTTCCTAACCGGACAATGCTGAAAATTTCTATACAATTAAATTATTGTATGGAAAACCTTCGGGTTTAGCTCAAACAAAAGTTTCAAGCTATTGTACAATGACATCGTCATAAAAGGTGTATATTGATTAGGGCACCCATGCGTAGGATTCGATATTCTCATTATTAGCTCGTGCCCTTTCAACTTCGCTTTCCGTTACGCACCGTTCAGTAAGGACGACGGCAGTATTGTTCAACACCTCCAGAAAACCTCCGTCAAGTATAAATCGTAACGCCTTGTTATTCACTTCATTTACCGTAAGATAACCCCTCTTGAGCCCTGTAATCAGTGGAGCGTGATCTGCAAGTATTCCCAAGGAGCCTTCCGTCCCATCAGCAATAATACCGAGCACTGAATCCGTATAAATTACCCTTTCAGGAGTAATAACTTCAAATTTAAATGTTTTCGCCATTTTATCCACCCATCTGTTTTGCCTTTTCAATCACCTCGTCAATCCCTCCAACCATGTAGAAGGCCTGCTCTGGCAAACTATCATGCTTACCTTCAACCACCTCCTTAAACGCCCTTATCGTCTCCTTCAAAGATACATACTTTCCTTTTGTTCCGGTAAACTGTTCGGCGACAAAGAACGGTTGTGACAGGAATCGCTGCAGCCTTCTCGCCCTACCCACCAATATCTTATCCTCTTCTGAAAGTTCTTCCATTCCCAAAATAGCAATGAAATCCTGAAGTTCCTTATAACGCTGTAGTATCCTCTGAACCTCACGAGCAACCTCGTAATGTTCCTGCCCTACAATCCGCGGATCAAGGATTCTGGAGGTTGATCGCAATGGATCGACCGCAGGATAAATACCTAATTCAGCAATTTGACGCGACAGAGCAATCGTAGCATCCAGGTGAGGGAAGGTCGTTACAGGAGCTGGATCGGTGAAGTCATCAGCAGGAACGTAAACAGCCTGTAATGATGTAATCGAACCCTTCTTTGTCGTTGTAATCCGTTCCTGCAAATCACCCATTTCCGTAGCCAATGTAGGCTGATAACCCACCGCAGAAGGCATCCTGCCCAAAAGCGCTGACACCTCTGAGCCGGCTTGCACAAACCGGAAGATGTTATCAATAAACAAGAGCACGTCTTGTCCTTCCGTATCTCTGAAATACTCTGCCATGGTCAATCCCGTTAAAGCGATCCTCAATCTGGCTCCCGGTGGTTCATTCATCTGACCGAAAACCAGCACAGTTTTATCAATAACACCGGATTCCTTCATTTCAAGCCAGAGGTCATTCCCCTCACGGGTTCTTTCACCGACGCCTGCAAATGCTGAATAGCCACCATGTTCTGTAGCAATGCTTCTGATAAGCTCCATGATCAAAACCGTCTTGCCTACCCCGGCACCACCGAACATCCCAATCTTGCCGCCACGCGCGAAAGGCGCAAGGAGATCGATAACTTTTAAACCCGTTTCCAATACTGTTGTGACAGTCTCTCTTTCCTCAAAGGAAGGTGATGCACGGTGAATAGCAAGGCGGTTAACAGCCTTCACTTCACCCAGCTTATCAATAGGCTCACCCAACAGATTAAAGACCCTTCCTAATACCTCTTTCCCTACCGGCACGGTGATTGGCGCACCGGTATCAATGGCATCCATTCCTCTCATAAGCCCATCTGTTGAAGACATAGCAATACAACGGGCGGTATCGTTTCCCAAGTGTTGAGCGACTTCCGCAACAACGGAAATATTCTGCTTGGTATCTTTTATATGAACAGCATTTTTTATAGCAGGAAGCGTGCCCGGCGAAAACCGTACGTCCACGACAGGTCCTATCACCTGCACAATGGCGCCTTTATTCTCTTTACTTTCTTTAACTTTTTTAGCCAACTTTTTTGCTCCTTCCTTCTTTTCGATTATTGTTAAACTTAACCACAGAACACGGTGGAAAAAGCCTTTAAATATTTTCGTTTATTGATATAACGCGGCCTTAATCGCAGACTTAATGATCCACGTTTCCTGTAATATATTATCTCATTGTCACACAAGAGCCTCCGCACCAGAGACAACCTCCAGCAATTCTTTGGTGATTGCCGCCTGTCTGGCCTTATTGTACGAACTGGTTAATTCTTCAATCATTTCACCGGCATTTTCTGTTGCAGCAATCATGGCAACACGTCTGGCGGCATACTCTGACGTCAATGATTCTAAAATGCATTGATAAAGTCGGGTTTCTATAAATTTTGGGAAAAGATGATTGATAATCTGCTCTGCGGATGGTTCAAAGATACATTCTCCCCCGGATTTTTTCTCCGTTGATTCAAACGCGCCTTTTTCTATAGGCAACAATCTCATACTTGTAGGGAAGGATTGCATCACGGTATGAAATTTTGTAAAGAATATATGCAATTCTCCAAACTCATTTCTCTCGTATCCTTTTATCAACTGGCCAGCTAATGCCTGCACATGAGCATATCCGAGTTTCTCTACATTTTCCGGAATATATTTTTCTATGAGAGAAGCATACCTCCCTTTAGTAAAGTACAGGTATCCCTTCTTACCAATAAGGGTAAGCTTGATCTCCTTGCGAGCCTTTTCCCTGATGAATTTCATTGCTTTCTGGATTATATTATTATTATAAGCCCCGCAAAGTCCCTTATCCGCCGTAATCAGGATAATTTTTATAACAGGTGCCTCTTGCTCTTTCTCTGCAAACCATGGATGTGTACTCTCCAGCGAAGATACCAGGTGGCTTAAAACGGAATGCATCTTTTCCGTATAGGTACGCGAGGCGAGTACCCTTGACTCGACTTTTTTAAGCCTGCTCGCCGCCACCATTTCCATAGCACGGGTAATCTGCTTGATGCTCGTAATACTTCTGATCCGTTGTTTAATTTCTCTCGTACTCAGCATTCCCTAGCCCTTTTTTGCAAAGGTTTGTTTGAATTCTTTGATAGCGTTCTCTAATTTATTAGTTATTTCGGGATCGAGCTTTTTCTTTTCTCTGATCTCGATTCCAATGGCGGCATACTTCTCCTTCATAAATTTCAGGAATTCCTTTTCAAAAATCCTGACCTTATCCACGGCAACATCGTCCAGATATCCATTAATGCCTGCAAAGATTGTCATGATCTGATCTTCTACCGGCACCGGTGCATATTGCGGCTGTTTCAATACCTCTACGAGCCTGCTGCCCTTTGCTAACTGTGCCTGGGTAAATTTATCCAATTCAGAGCCAAACTGAGCAAAAGAGGCTAATTCTCTATACTGGGCTAAGGTTAACCGTAAGGTACCAGCAACCTTTTTCATTGCAGGAATCTGTGCATTTCCACCAACCCTGGATACCGACAGACCTACCGAGATAGCGGGACGTATACCGGCATTGAACAAATCACTTTCCAGGTAGATCTGACCGTCCGTAATAGAAATAACATTTGTAGGAATATAGGCCGAATAATCTCCTGCCTGCGTTTCTACAACCGGAAGTGCTGTTAAAGAACCGCCACCAAGTTCGTTATTCAGTTTGGCTGCCCTTTCCAATAAACGGGAATGTATGTTGAAAATATCGCCGGGAAATGCCTCACGGCCTGGCGGACGCCGCAATAACAGGGAAATCTGACGATAGGCAATAGCGTGTTTATACAAGTCATCGTACATGACCACGGCATGCATTCCATTATCCCTGAAATATTCACCCATGGCGCAACCTGCATAAGGCGCAATATATTGAAGCGGTGCCGGGTCTGATGCAGAGGCAACGACAACGATGCTTAAGTCCATCACCTTATAATCTTCCAGCGTTTTGACGACATCGGCTACCGTGGACATCTTTTGACCAATTGCCACGTAAATGCAATAAACTCCTGACTCACGCTGATTGATTATTGTATCAATAAGAATTGCAGTTTTACCCGTTTGTCTGTCACCAATAATAAGCTCTCGCTGGCCTCTGCCGATCGGAATCATAGCATCGATTGCCTTGATACCCGTTTGTAATGGTTCTTTCACAG
Source organism: Candidatus Brocadia sapporoensis (assembly GCF_001753675.2). Classification (GTDB taxonomy): domain Bacteria; phylum Planctomycetota; class Brocadiia; order Brocadiales; family Brocadiaceae; genus Brocadia; species Brocadia sapporoensis. The sequence continues at coordinate 4,031 of NZ_MJUW02000105.1, forward strand.
GCTGCCGCTCAACAACGTTGGGTGAAGGGCCTTCAATCGGCCTGTAGTGATCGACTGCAATAGGGCCTTTCCCATCGATTGGTTGCCCCAGAGCATTCACAACACGGCCTAATAAAGCCTTACCCACAGGTACCTGGACAATCTTTCCGGTAGTCTTAACAATATCACCTTCTCTAATTTTTTCATCAGAACCAAGGAGAATAGCACCGACATTATCTTCTTCAAGGTTCATGGCAATACCGTACACATTTTCAGGAAATTCTAGTAGTTCACTGGACAAACAATCATCAAGTCCGTAAATACGGGCAACCCCGTCACCGACCTGCATGACGTGTCCCACATTTTCTAATTTCAGTTTTTCTTCATACCCTTCAATCTCTTTTTTGATGATTGAAGTAATGTCCGTGGATGCTAATGCCATATTACATACTCCTAATTGTAAATAAGATCTTTCATTTTACTCAGAATGACATTGTTCTATTCATTATCATTCAGAAAACATACCCTGCCGGAAGAATTTAATAATCGAAAAATGCGTGGCGGGAGAGATGCTCCCGACACCAATTTCTTTCATTTCATCAAACTTGAAAATTAATTATTGCGATAGATATATAAATCAACTCTCACGAGCAACTCTTTAATGAAGAGGACACATAACCTATACTGTTCGCAATGACAGGAGTTTGGTTTTTAGATTTTTTAACCTATTCGCAACACTTCCGTCTATCATCTTGTTGCCGATTTTAATTATCATCCCACCCAGAATGTTTGGATTCTGAACAATCTCTAATTCTACAGTTTTACCAGTGATCTTTTTTAATTGTTTCTTAAAATTATCTAACCGATCACCTGTTAAAGGCACTACTGTCTGTACCGTAGCTTTTATAACATTCTTCTTTTCTTCAATGACCGTTTTATATACATCAGGGATAAACTCCAAAATCCCTTCTTTCCGGCGGTCAATCAATAAGCGCAAAAAATTCATCATAAGATCAGAAACCGATTTACCAAAGACTTTCGTGATCAAATCCTTCTTGCTGCTTCGCGGAATCGATGGATGAAACAAGACCTTCTTAAGGTTATCCTGCTTTAAAATTACATCACACACCATATCCAAATCTTTTACAATCTGTTCAAACTGCCCCTTCTTTAAAGCTATTTCTGAAAGGGCTTTGATAAATGTAATTGCAATACTTTTATCTAACACTCAATTCCCCTATTTCTTCAATAAAGTCATCAACAAGCTTCTCTGCCGTCTTTTGACTTATGGATTGCTGAATGATTTTCGAAGAAGCTAAAACAGAAAGAGTTACTACCTGATTCCTAATATCTGCCAAGGCCCTCTTCCGTTCCTGCTCTATACTTTCTTGTGCCTTTAACCGGATCTGCTCTACCTCTTCCTTGGCGCGTTTAACAATTTCTTCACTAATCCGATTTCCTTCGTTGATGGCTTCCTGGACCTTCCTTGCAGCCTCTGCTTCAGCCTCAGTAAGTTTTTTTTGATATTCCAGCATCAGTCTCTCAGCCTCGGCCCTATCCTTCTCGGTTTTTTCATAGGTATTTTTTACCTCGTCAGTTCTGGCCTTCATTATGGCAGAAATCTTACCAAAAAGGAACTTTTTGAGTACAAAAAGCAATATTAAGAAACCTACACCCTGGATAATTATGGATTTGAAATTAATTCCAAGGGTATTTAAAATATCCAATCCAATTTCCTCCTACGTTTATTTAACCGCATGCTGAATTAACTCAAGGACTGCTTCTGTCTTTGGTAATTTACCAACCAATATAAAAGACATCATCAACGAGTAAATCGTTAAAGATTCGATGAATGCCAAACCAACAAACATAACAAGCTGTATTTTCCCGGCAATCTCTGGTTGTCTGGCCATACTATTAGCAGCACCATAAACCGCAATACCCTGCGCAATACCGCAACCAAATGCTGCAACTGCAATCAAAGCCACTGCTATCGCCAATAACGCAAAATAAATCACGACGTAACCTCCTTTTTAAAAAAATTTAATGATGTTCTTCCTCATGGATGCCAATTGCACCCGCAATATAGAAACTTGCTAAAAGAGAAAATATCATCGCCTGTATGGTACTTCCTAATAAGGCAAGGAAAACCATTGGTAAATGCATCGGAACTGGAATAAGACCCAGAAGAAACGGCGAGAGACCGATAAATATTGCAATAATCGTATCCTCACCCATAATGTTTCCAAAAAGACGCATGGAAAGCGACAGTGGACGGGAGAGTAGTTCCTGCATCAAATGCAAGGGAAATACCAGCGGGGCAAGCCAGATTGGTTTACCGGCCATATGCTTAAGATACCCCGTGACACCATTGTTTTTGATTCCCTGGTAGTGAGTAACAAAAAACACAATTAATGTCAAAGAAATAGTCGTGTTGAAGTTACTTGTGGGTGAATGGAAGAGAGGTATCTGTCCTAACATATTCATGGCAAAAATATATATGAACAAAGTACCAATAAATGGTATAAACGGTCCGGCAGCGCGCCCCATCTGTGATTTAGTAAAGTTTTCAAGTCCTTCCACAATAATTTCCAGCAGGCTTTGCAGCCTTCCGGGTATTTTTTTTAATCGAATTGTGGCAAGTATCGAAAACAGGCACAAGAATATGATTATAACAGCAGACATAATTATCGGTACCAACTCGTGCTTTGTGATACCGAAGAAATGGCTATGGGCCTCTATAGGCGCAAAATCTACAAACGATGGTAATTCAGTTGTTAGTTCACCTCCGCCACCAGACACGTGAGTTACACCCCTTTCTTACTGGTATCGATAGAAATACCGTCAATATTTTGAGAAGAAACCTTAACAAATTTATTCATATAATTTACCAGCAATTTACTTCCAATTTTCATAACAAGTACGATCAATACGATACTCAAACCCAAGGCCAAAGCAGTCACATTAACCTCTAAAAACAAGCATGTGGAAAGCAACATTGCCCCAACGATACCGTACTTTATCAGGCTGACCTTGAGAAAAAACCCCTTAATTTCAGATCTCTTGTGACGGACTGCATATTGGATCGTCCACCACAACATCTTATATAAAATAAGACTAATACAGCAGCCGGTTGCAACACTTACCGTCCCCATGAAAGATAGATATGATATCGAACAGGCAATTATGATAAGCGACAAATAAAATGACGACTTCAGTACCCTATCGGGGAAGCCATCGTCTAGCAACAAAGAATCTTTCATATTATCGCCCGTTCTCATTGCTTAATAACTTCATTATCACCCTAAAAAATTCTATAAAACTTCCAATAATCCCCAGCATAATGAAGACCAACATGAACCACGGGTATGTATCAAGTTTTTTATCAAGATAACTTCCCAGAAAATAGCCACCTGCTATGGCGCCTGCCGTCGTAAAACCAAAACTTCCAACCAACCCTATGATACGATATGTTTCATCATCTTTATCTTTCTTGATGAGGGGCAAGCATCACCTGTTTCCAAAAAATCTATTCACAGCTTGTTTCATATGCCACACCACCTTCATCAGAGAGTCAACGATATTCAAATACAACGAAGAGCTTTTGGGCTGACAAATCCCTTTAATCAACCGATCCTCATGCTCTTGAGAATAGGCATCTACAATTTGATTGAGACTTGCATATTTATCAGTCAAATGCTTTACAAGAACGTCATTTTTAGTCAAAATAATATCACCAGTCGTTTTTAATACCGTAAGGGTTTCCCGAAAGAGGTGAGATATTTCATTAACCCCTTTGTCGCTGAACAATACCCCTTCGGCTACCTTAACCCTTACATTTTGCAGAACAACATCTAACTCGTTTGTTGCCAATTCAAAATGACCAACGATCGCCATCATAGATTTTACCAACTCCTTGTCCATGTCAGGCTTTGTTGCCTTGTTACTGAGAAGACTTATCAATTCGTTCTCCTCATTATGAATGGCCTGACTCACCTCCCTTGCCTCATCAATCAAAACGATCTTGTGCTTCATAAAGCCATCCAAACAAAGACTCAGCATTGACTCTATTTTGGAGCACATACCACTAATACGTTCCAATATATCTCTTAAGTCGTTATTTAAATTTATCGCAGACACAACCTTCCCTCCTTTCCCATGCCAAGGAGAAACAGAATGGCTTCCTCTGTCTTTTTATTAGTAAAAAATACACCATGGTTTTTTAGCTATTATTTATTCAAAGAACTAGCAACTTCTAAAAACCTTTTACCACTTCCCTGAACGCATCAATCGTCGAATCAATTTCTTTTTCACCATGAGCTGTTGATACAAAAACTGCCTCAAACTGCGAGGGAGCAAAATAGAACCCTCTTTCCAGCATACCATGGAAAAATTTCGCATATCGTTTTGTATCACACTTCCTGGCAGTGGCATAATCCGTTACTGGAAGATCGGTAAAAAAGGTACATAACATCGAACCTAACCGGGTATGATATGCAGGTATCCCAGCATCCCTGCATACCTTCTCCATCCCCGCAGCCAACCGATTTGATTTTTCTTCCAAAGTTTTATAAATAGCACTATCCTTCAAAATCTCCAACGTAACGATACCTGCAGCCATCGCTACAGGATTACCAGATAATGTACCCGCCTGATATATGGGACCGGACGGGGAGACACTATCCATAATCTCTTTCTTCCCACCATACGCCCCAACCGGAAGCCCCCCACCAATAATCTTGCCCAGCGTAGTTAAGTCAGGGGTAATATGATAAAGCGACTGAACACCGCCGGGCGCAACCCTGAAGCCCGTCATCACCTCATCAAATATCAGTACGATGCCATGTTTTCTGGTTATTTCCCTGAGCCCTTCTAAATAACCTTTTTTGGGTAGCACAACCCCCATATTACCGGCAACGGCCTCAACAATAATACACGCAATATCCTTGCCCCGTCTTTCACATACCTCATGCACTGCATCGATATCATTATACGGCAGAGAAATCGTATGCTTAATAAAATCCAGAGGTACACCCGGGCTTGTTGGCGTCCCTAACGTCATCGCTCCAGAACCTGCCTGAATCAGCAAACTGTCCACATGCCCATGATAACAACCCTCAAACTTAATCACCGCATCCCGTTTCGTAAATCCCCTGGCCAGTCTGATGGCGCTCATTGTGGCTTCCGTGCCGGAATTAACCATCCTTACCCTTTCCAGAGAAGGCATGGCTTCTTTAATAAGTTGCGCCAGTTTTATCTCCGCCTCGGTTGGTGCGCCATAGCTCGTTCCCCTGGCAACCGCATCGTGAATCTTTTTCACAATCCTAGGCTCCGCATGCCCGAGAATAAGCGGACCCCATGAGCCTACATAATCCACATATCTATTATCATCAACGTCGGTCAGACAGCAGCCGGATCCTGACTTTATGAAAATGGGCGTACCACCAACAGCGCCAAAGGCCCTGACCGGGCTATTAACACCGCCAGGTATGAAAGTTTGCGCCTCCGCAAAGGCTTTTTTTGATTTCTCCGTAATTAACTTTGACATACGATATGTATTTTTATATTTTATAAGAACATGAGATAATTTCTTTCAAAAACCAAGAAGACGAGTATACTAGCAAAACACTAATTCATTGTCAATATTTTTGCATCTTTTTTATGATAAAAAAAATAAATTTAGGCGTATTAATTTCCGGCAGCGGTAATACTCTTCAAAATTTTATCGACAAAATAGAATCGGGGAAATTACCTGCCACCATCCAGATCGTTATCAGCAGTAAACCGGACGTGGCCGGGCTTGAACGGGCAAGGAAACATGGCATTCATACCGCAGTTATCCCTTATTCGGATTATCCTGACGTGGATACCTTTAGCCGTGCAATTACGGCTGAGTTGGACAAATACCCCATCGATCTCATTACCCTTGCAGGCTTTTTACATTTTTTTAGAATCCCTGAAAAGTATCAGAGAAAAGTCATGAATGTTCATCCGGGCCTTATCCCCGCCTTTTGCGGCCACAACTATTATGGCAGAAAGGTACACGAGGCCGTTATCAGTTACGGCGCTAAGGTTTCCGGGTGCACGGTACATTTTGCCGACAATATTTATGATAACGGACCTATTATAATCCAGCGTACCGTTCCCGTCTTTGACGATGACACACCTGATACCCTGGCTGAACGCGTCTTTAAACAGGAGTGCGAGGCATATCCAGCGGCGATACGTCTCTTTTCAGAAGGCAGGTTAAAGATTGAAGGTAGAAAAGTAAGAATAATTACCCCGGAGCAAGATAAAACCGAAAAAAAATTCTAAATTAACATACGATTCAAAAATATAAGGTGACAACTTCCAAACAATTCGAAATTTTTTGAATCCTTATAGCCAGTACCGATTCCAAGAAAGTTTTTCAGATTAAACATCTGGAATAGCAGTAGGGGCAGGTTTGAAACCTGCCCCTGCAAGACAATAATATTTATTATTCCTGTAGAGGGTTTAAAAAAACTGAATTGTTACGAATCTGTTTTACCATTTTACCGTGCAAATCTTTTTTGAAAGTTTTTTTACCCCCCTTCTCCACCTTGTTAGGTGGGGTTGGTTGCGGCTTTGCTGCGTTATATAATTTGGGATTTCATATATTAAGGTGGCTGATAATTAATGTATACCTATAGCAAGGAAACCTTACCAAACGGATTGCGCGTCATTTATATTGAAATGCCTCATATTCACTCTGTGGTTATGTCCGCTTACATCGGCGTGGGTTCCCGGTACGAAGAGGAAAAGAAACTCGGTATTTCTCACTTTCTTGAGCACATGCTTTTCCGCGGAACGAAAGGTTTTAAAAATTCCTTCGAACTGTTTCAGGCCATCGACAGTATCGGTGGAGATATTGATGCCTATACATCTCCAGAATATTCCGCCGTGACCATCCAGATACACAACAAACATATAAAAAGTGGCATAAGTATCCTTGGAGATATTATCCTGGGAGGTAATTTCGGTTCGGACGACATTGAAACAGAAAGGCGTATCATCCAGGAGGAGATGAAACAATTTGTAGACGTAAAAGGGGATTACGTATGTATTGACGACATGTCATTTTCCCTGATGTGGAAGGATGGCTCAGCAGAGACACCTTTATTTGGAGATGAAAAAACGATTGCAGCATTACGTGCAGATGATCTATATGCCTATTATAAAAAATTCTTCGTTCCTGACAATATTGTACTCTGTATCAGTGGAAAATTCAGGAGAAATGAAGTCTCCTGCCACGTAAACGAAATATTTGGAGATTTACAGGGAAAAATGTCAGGCCTGAAACCTCCCCTGAAAACCACACAAACAGGGCTAAGATATTTATATAAAAAATCCCCATCTCAAACTATCAGCTTTAAACTTTGTCACAAGGCATATCCGTACAGACACGAGAAGGTCATTATCATGCTCCTTATCGCAGATGTTCTGGGCGGAGGAATTGGTTCCAGACTATCACTCAACGTGCGGGAAAAATTGGGTCTGGTCTATGATATTACGTGTTATCCCACCTTGTTTTCCGATGTAGGTTCTATTGACATCTATACATCAACAAAGAAGGAAAATTTTGAAAAGACAACAAAGGCCGTTATGGATGAGGTGCATAAACTTTTTCAAGAAGGGATAACAGAGCAGGAACTGAGCAGGACAGAAGAACGGGTATTCAGCCAGACGCAACTCATCATGGACAGTCCCCTCGCCATGTCCAATTGGTTTGGCATTGAAGAGCTTCTCATAACCCCGGAAATACCCGATACCCCGGAGAAACAGGCACAAAAGGTACATGCCATCACTATGAAAGCCGTACATGACACCATTGCAGAAATTTTTGTGCCCGAAAAACGCAATTTCATTGTCGTGGGCTCCTACCGTTGGCTTAACAAGAAGCACACGATTGCCATGCTTAAATAAGGCATAGCAAAGTTTCAGACCAGGAAAAATATTTGTGACCGTGGTTTCAGGTAATTCTCTTTGCAAATTAGCTCGTTTGTAAAGCAGAATTACGGTTTAACCAGTGGATAGTGATAACAGGGAGGTTGAACCCGACGTTAACAACCATTTCTATCAGTGTATCCTTCTCCTCGATACTTGTTTATGATAGAGCGTACCATGCATTCTCCATTTTCAATCCCGTAATGTCTTTGGTTACGGGGCGGCATGGACAAACTTTGTTTGTCCATGTTATTTGAATATACAAACGGATTTGGAATAGATCTCACGGACAAACAAGGTTGTCCGTGCCACCCTATGAACCTGCTTAAATAAAATGAAAATTTCCATACAATTCAAATAACAAGCACCGGAATTGACGACCCCTTTTATTTTTCTTGCAAATTCTGTGTAATTCTTTTACTTTGATATCGTCAAAATAATTACTCACATTTTTAGAAAGGTTTTTACTATGACATATCCTGTTATGGTTCTTCTGGGGCTCCTCTCTATGGCTTTCACGCTGGGCTGCAGTAAAAATGATACCGCGTCTTCAAGCGTTGAAATTGTTTATAAATCGGGAGACATTGGTGATGAAACCACGAATAACTCTGGGAGCACTAAAAAACTGGACACCCGACAGTTGAATGAAAAACTCAGATCCATGACCAACGACGACTTATTCCAGTTCGCTCTTACCTGTGGAAATCAAGGTGACTATTCTGAGGCCGTTGCCGCCTTTGATAAGATATTGGAGACCGACAAGAATTATCCCGATCTTTACTATTACCAGGGTTTGCTCTACCGGGATATGGGCATGCTGGATGAGGCTATCTGCGCCTTTCAGACGGCTATTGCTCAAAATCCAAATTCAGCGGAGGCATTTTACAATCTCGGCTATGCTTATCGTTGTAAGGGATTACACAGCGAGGCCATCCCTGAATACAAGAAGTCCCTGGAACTCATCTCAGAGAAAAAGACAAAACAGAGGGCGTATATTCATTACAATCTCGGATATTCCTGCTTCTCGAGTGGACTAATTGATGATGCGATCCGTGAATTCCAAAAGGCCCTGGTCTATAAACCCAAAGACAGGGAGATACATCAAAAATTAGGAATTGCCTATTCCGCAAAGGGATGGGCGGATAAAGCCAAAGATGAGTTTTTACTGTATCAAACGGATGGTGAACACATAAAAGAACTCCCGTAAAATACAGAATCGTTCACACATAAGTACCAGGTACCTCAAAAGGTAAAGAGGGGAATGTGCTGCAATGAGAACCTTCCAAAGACAATTTTGACATTTTTACCGTGAACGCAAAAAGGAGGTTGTCATTGCAAGCGAGGCAATCCAGTCACGGGAGATTGCTTCGGTTTGCTGCCCTCCTGCAATGACACTTATTGTCTGCTTATTTGTTACGTTTATTATAACTAAGATATGGATAAAATTGACCTCATCAGGACGGAATCATGGATTTCGTGGTTTGCGTTTTCGTTCGTATCGGCATTTTTGATCGAACTTTTTATAACGGATTGATATCTCGTTACCTTTGTGATAGGCTAAAAACCACAATATTGGAGACCATCATGAAAGATCTCAAAAGCAGACTGGACTTATTAGAGATGGATTTAAAAAAATTAGAGAGAAAGATCAAAGAAGATGTTCTCTGCGGTACGGCTGAGGACTGGCATCATGTCTTGCAGAGAGTGAGGAAGATCGAAGAGCTCGCCATTTCACAACTGGCGTTAATGAAATATCTGGAAGAACGCAAATAGCCAGAGAAAAGTTGTCTTATAAAAATATGTGAGGCAGCGATTTCCTGCATGCAAACCGTTAAAAAAACGGCAAGAATAGCAATGCTGCTGTGATACCAACCCGACAACGCATATTGAATCCATGGAGCCATAGAAGTACTTTGGTGCAAACGATTATTTTTGTGTTTGTGCCAAATCAAGGCATTATTACCTTATAATACCAGATGATACTGCCTCTAATTTCATTTTTGAAAATAGCACTCCACAAACTCCCTCTGCTCCCTTTTGCTATAAAACCTTTGTGATCTCGTCAGTTTGAAACAGAGGCATTTTTTTCGGTTTCCCCCCTGTAACGAGCTTTAAGCCCTCACCTTTTTTAGTAAGTTTTCCTATCTGAGTGCATGCGATACCCTGTTTTGCAAGGATCGCGACGACTTCTTTTGTGTCCGTGGGATCGAGTGCGATAAGCAGCGCCCCCGACGCAATGAGACCAAGCGGGTGAATGTTGAATAATTTGCAGATTTGTTCCGTTTCTTCATAGCAGGGGATCTTTTCTGCGTGGATAATCGCTCCTGTTTCTGAAACCTTTGTAAGCTCCAGAATGCCTGTAGACAACCCTCCCTCCGTTGGGTCATGCATGGCATGGATACCAGCTACGGTATTTGCCAGCAAGGCATCCGCAACGACACTTAATCCGGGCCTATCAATAAATGCCTGTGCCCTTTTCAAAAACCGTTCACCAAATTTCTTCCGTATGAGTGCAGACTTTTCCCGTGCAATAATGGCCGTTCCTTCAATGGCAATTCCTTTTGTGAGCAAAAGGTCATCGCCTGGTTTTGCCTCCGAATTGATTATAAGCTTGTCCCTTTCAACCTCACCCAGCATATGTCCAATAACCATGGGTCGGTCGATTTTGTATGAAATCTCTGTATGTCCACCGCACAGGGTGATATTAAGTTTTTGGGTTGATTTCGTAATATCGTTGAATATCTGGGTGACCAGTTTTCTGTTTGTCTTCCCCTCAGGAAGCAGAAGTGTCGCCAGAAACCACTTGGGAGTAGCCCCTTTGGTAGCAACATCATTGGCGTTTACGTTGACGGTATACCAGCCGATACGATGGGTAGTAAAGGTAACGGGATCACTCTTGGCTACGAGATACTTTTCTCCACAATCGATGACAGCGGCATCCTCACCAATCCTGGGACCCACAATAACCCTCGGATCCGTAATGGGGTATGAATTCAGGAATCTTTCCAGCAGCCGGTAATCAAGTTTTCCTACAGGAAAATATTTCATAACCATTTGTAGGGTTCTATCACCCCCCTACACCCTTGTAATCCCTCTTTCAAAAGGAGGCTTGGTGCGTCTTTGCAGTTATATGATATCACGGATATCCTTTAAACCAACCTGTTCACGGCTCATAAAGGGTTCTCCGTATTCCGCGCGTATCAGATTGCCGTAATACTGATTCTTTGCGATAAGCGAACGGCTGATATATTTCCAGCGATCGGCATCATAAGCAAACTGGGATTGATAGGCCTGTGCAATCTGGAGTTTTTTTTCAAATTCCCTGCTGATATCCAGTATGAATGATGGTGTGACGTGCAGCCGGAAATGAGAGCAAAGGTAATAGAAGATGTGATCAGGGTAACAAGGCTCTCCGGGGATATCCGATTTTGTCAGTTTCGCATAGAACCGGGCTGCTTCGCCGATCTGCGTAGCCTGGACATGGTCAGGATGTGCATCAATCCAATAAGGAAGAAAAAGCACTTGCGGCCGTATCTTCCGGATGACGGTGGCGACCTTTTTGCGCGTCTCGATGCCGTCCATGAGATATCGATTGGGCAGATCAAGCACCGTCCTGCTTTTCACACCAAGCATGGCCGCCGATAGTTCCCACTCCTTCTGTCTGATTTCAGGGCTACCATGCGGGGTGGGCTCGCCATTCGTCAGGTCGAGAATATGGACTTCATACCCAAGGGTTACTAATTTCAGAATACTGCCTCCCATGCCGCCTTCTGCGTCATCCGGATGAGGCGCTATTACCAGAATAGTTGTCATATAAATCGCTTTCCGATGCTGTATGTCTTCAGATAAAATAAAAAAAATCGATAAAATTTCAGAATTTCATTGTACTGAACAACCTGAAAAATGCAAGAAAAAGTCCGTCGCATTCCTGATGCGGTTATACTATAACCAGATGAATTTAGCCATGAAGGGAATGGAGGACAGGAAGAACCCTTGTGACTATTGAGCACGTGTTTCAATCAAAGTACGTATTCTTAAAGAATGCGTCAAAAGGGTGTCTGTATCGCTTATAGCGCTTATTCGCCCTGCTTGCCTGCCTTTCTATCTCTTCATCCATGGTGTCCCATGTTTGCTCATAATAGTTTTTTTCATAAAACATTCTGGAGATATTCTTTTCTCGGGCGCGGTCTGTAAGAGAGATACTCTTTATAATATCCTGGGTGTTTTTAAGATTAAAATTCAGGTATTCAAAATCGACCCTTTCCGCTGTTGTAAAAAGTGAGAATGCGTCTTTGATCTCTGTCACCCACGGTATAACCGGTGAATAATACGGTATAACGGGCATGCCTGCATCCAGAAGCGCTTGAATTGCGATATTTCTGGAAACAAATGACGGACTTTTGGGTTCTATCGCTTGCTTAAAAATATCGCTGTAATTGTTTACCGTAAAATATATCCTTTTGCAAAATCTCTGGTTAAGCAAAGGGATATACTCCACGACATAGGGGGAACGGGTTAGTATGATATACGGGACTTCATGGTTATTTAAAATTTCCAGAATCCTTTTGGTAAGCTGGAATTTCTTTTCAACGGGCTGAAAACACTCTGTCGTAGATCCCAGAAGTACCGTCTTAGGCTTTTTTTCACAAATTTCTTTTTCCAGTAAATCCGGGGCATTCTTTCGTATATCCACGTAGGTTCCCCAGGGTCTCTTTCGCTTACTGGCTACCTTATTCGACCTCACATAACAATAAAGGCAGGAAAACTCGCAACCCACATAGGGATTTATTACGTAGTCCCCTAAATTTATAGCAGTAGGATTTAGGACACGATTTACCGAAACCTCATTAATTTCTACCATATGTATGATACTTCAGATTACATCAAAGGCCGCAGCCATGGTGAATGACTGCACATTGGGGGAAAACATTTGCAAATATTTGACTCGGGTGCAATTTTGTATGCCAGGCAGTAAGTGTTTCGCTCCCATGGCAAAGATTAAAATTCCTAAGTAGTATCTGAACGAAAACAGATATTTTCTTCGTTTCTACCGAAGAGGGAAATCTTCAAACCCTACAATTTCAATGCTCAAAAGATTTCTCGCTCTGCTCGAAATGACATGTTTGGTAGTTTTCGTTCAGGCACGAAATACGAGTTGTGTCCTCAATTACCGGGTGGCATGGACAAACTTGTTTGTCCATGTTGTTTGAATATGCACACGGATTTGGAATATATCTCACAGACAAACAAAGTTTGTCCGTGCCACTCTGCAATCCGCTTAAATAAGCAGTAACTTATCCCCTGTCCCCTCTCCACCTGCGAAGGATTCTGGGAGCGCTGGAATTTTTTTTCGTTCCATGTAGCAAGATGAAGCACATTGCTCTATCACCCTCCATTTTCCTACTTCTGTGTTCGTAACGGCTCTGTGATAAATTATTTCTTTATTAAATTTCCAATAAATGCATTGGTATGCTTAATTTTATGCCTCTTAATTTCACGAACAAGAATTTCCATCCTTTTTAAGGCAATGGGATTTGCCCTATAATCCGCCGTTTCATCAGCGGATGTACCATCATAATACGTGAAGGGATTAATTTGAGCTACTTGTGGTATAATATCCTTATGCAGGACAATAAAATCAAGGGTATTTTGAAAATCCTCGTCTGTTTCGGCAGGATAACCAACCATGATACTAATACCAAAGAAGAGATTTGCCTGATGAAGGGCATTAAAGAACTTGAGGGCGTCTTCTGTAGTAAAACCTTTATTCATTTTTGTTAGGATAGTATTTGATGCAGACTCCAGCCCTACAAACAGGCTGTAACAGCCGCTCAGTTTCATTTTTTTCATAAGACCTTTGTCCATATCATTCCTGATTGCAATCTGCGCCTCCCAGCGAACTGCCCCAAAATGGTCAATGATGCTGCCACATAATGCATCTAGTTTCTTCAGATCTGCATTTATTAAGGAATCGTAAAACACAAAGTGTTGTGTCTCGTTATGTGTTTTGTGATAACGAATTTCCTCGATAATGCTGCTGACACTCCTCGTTCTGAAATTTTTGTAGAGAAGCCTTTCCGAACAAAAATTGCATCTTCGGATACATCCCCTTGAAAACTGAAGCGGTATCGTATACTTCCTGGGATAGGCATTCAGATCGATCCCGGTATAACGGGGAAATGTGAGATCTGTTAAATCCTGAAGTTGCTCAAATATTGCAATCTTTCTATGGGCAGTTCTGCCCGTAAGATATTGATACAGAGGTATTTCCCCTTCACCCACTATCAGGAAATCTGCTGCCTGAAGAGTTACATTATTAAATCTGCCATCCGTTTTAAAGAATTGACGGCTAACTTCTGGCCCTCCGAATACAACCTTAAGGGTTTTTTTCTTTGATTTCAGAAGTTCCGCCATGCTTAGGGTGGTATGAAAGTTACTTTTGAAGCAAGAGAATCCTATAACATCGTAGTTCAACATCTTTTCAATCGCGTCGTGAAATTTTTCATGATTGTTCTGTCTCATAAGGAAAAGGATATTCTCTTCTAAAAAAGTATTACAACTCACCCGCCAATCTTTTTGCAATTGATTGTCAGATAAGGTAAAACACCTATGGTTAAAGTCTGTCAGGTCTGCGCCAATTCCTTTTTGTTCAAGGAACGACTGGAGGTATCCTAGCCCAATGGGAGGCGTATTAGGCCACGTTGGTGGCATGACCGTAAGGAGGATTTTATTGCTAGACATAATAAATTACCTGGAAAATAGAAACCGTGTAACACTTTATTTTTTTTAAAAACCCTCTGTAGGAATACTGTTGTCTTGTTGGGGGCGGGATTGAAACCTGTCCCTGCTGCATTAAATACCCGGTTTTTATGGGAAATTTTTAAATAACTAAATTGTTACGAAATCGTAAAAAGTATATCAGGCAAAAAGGCGCTCCGGCAATATTAAATGTTGTATTTCCTTGGCGGATGCTATAGTATTATTCGTTAAGTGAAAATGATTTTCTTGTCACACAGGATTCTAATTCTGATAAGGAATGGACACGTTTTTCATAGAAAAATTTATCGAAAAAATTACCCATGGCATAGAGTCAGCCCATGATCGTTTTTATGAAATCTTTTCCGCGAGAGGCTTTTTACTAGAATTGGACAGGGGTTCCGGGAAAATGCGATTGAATAACGAGTCACACAGAGAGGATGGAGAATTCCTGGAAGCGCTTCAGCACATCGATTACAAAAGAAATTACAATAAGCCGCATCAGGACGCTATCGATGAACACGACAACAAGAATAGTCCTCAGAACCGGCACCGATATTTTGACTCGATCGATATACCCTCGTTTGATATAAACAACTCGGGTTATTTGACCGAGCTATTTACCCATGAAATTCCTATTGATCTTTTTCGGTTAAATTGGGAACGGCATCGGTATGGCAAATTTGATGAATTTAAAGCATGCAACCAAATCCCCGCGATACAGGTATATGACTTGGAACCTTTTATCGCTCGTTTGGTAAAAGCCGTTTCTTCGATAGGGATATCCACATGGTCATCCTGCGAAGGTCACTGGGGCGAGCCTGCATATATCGTATTTGACGGCAGGTATCATCGTCTCTGGTTTCAGGCGATCTTCAATAAATTTATTTCAAAGAAATTATCTCTGGCATGCACATGGGACTGGCTGGGCTGGGATGAGCGCTGTATTATCCGTAAGCCGGATGGAAATCTCCTGGAATTGTATCTGGAAATCCAGGCGGTCGCAAGGTTGTTGTACGATAATAGAATGCTGTTAAGAAAGATAAAACAAGAGCGATGCGCCCATCTTACCAATATGCACAAGGACATGAATCAGAAAGAACTCCTGGATGCCTTTGAGGACTGTTTTAAAGGGCAATAACGAAAGAGCTATGAATATAAAAGGGGAAAAAGAGGCATGCTCTTGATTCTTCGTTTCTGCCGTTTGCTTAACGTCCCGCATCAGCCGCCGTGTGGCTGTCCACCTGAAAGCCTGCGGGCAAGCCCCCCAAACCCAAAAGCCGGCCAGATGACAGCGCGGTCGGTTGCGTGCGGCTGTTGGGCGGCCTTTGTGATCAACAAAGAAAGATCGCAAGCAATTCTTCTCTGCTTGTGCTCCGAAAGTTTTATTTTGTCGTCTTTCGCCTTTTCTCGATTTCATTCACGATATCCTCAAGAGATTTGTTTGCAAAAACAACTTCTCGTTCTTGAGTGTAGTTCCCATAGCCTTGGGTGAATTGTTTGAGAAAGCGAACAGCATCAACAACGCCTAACTCCTTATAAAGTAGGCTGATTGCCTGTTGATTAATTTCAATTAAAGGTCTATTAGCTATAATCATTTTTCAATCTCCTGAACCAACTCAACAGGATTGACCACTTTTACC
>NZ_MJUW02000038.1 GCF_001753675.2 Candidatus Brocadia sapporoensis
GGTTATTAAAGTTTTCACACGTCTCCATTTTAACCAGTAAAATCGGGCATTTCAACCATCTTCACCTCTCTCAACAAAAAAATCACGCTTGGATAAGGGCTAGGTAAAATAGAATCGAATACAAGGGCGGAGCCGGTCGCTTGATACTGCTGTCCATTCTTAAACCATTGGTAGCGTAATTCTTGTGAACTGATTGCATCAATACTCAAGGTAACAGACTGACCAGGACTTGTTGTTTGACTTTGCGGGTCAGTGATAATTTTGGGCAAAAACGCGAACTCAGCGATCAGGCTACGATACCATCCCACCTGAATGAAATTAAAAGGACATCCAGTTCCGTAAAGGCCACCAGGAATGGTTTGACCTTGAATACTCGCTGAAACTGTATCGGCATAGAACTCAATCGGTCCCGAGTGGTAATCGTAGTATTTATGATACTCGACCTCGGGGACCCACCCCCAATCCACTTGCTGATTGATGTCAGTTCCTCCTTCCTCCCGCCACGAAAACATCTTTACCTGAGTGCCCCAAGTTGGCGTTGTAGGCAACCAGTAGCATATCGAGAAGTTCGCAAGCGGATTCCAAAAAACCCCATCATCGGCAAAGTAATTCTCCATCCGGCGGATTCTGTCAGCATAAGACCATGACGTAGGTTCTTCCATTGCAGCTTGCGAGAAGAGCCCATCCCCCCGTTTAACGTCTTCAGGAATGAATGGATCAAGAAGCGTGATTTGAACGATAACATAGGGATTGTTCTCGTTCGCCATCAGAGTTTTTGCCGCTTCGCGTGCGCACCAAGCGCCTGCACTGTGAGCTATGAAATGAACAAATCTCAAGTTGGGAGAAATTTGTGCCAATTGCACACCTAGATTTGATCCGTGCCCTTTTGCATTAATCGCAGCTTTAGTCGCGTTTTTTAATGGACCTTCCAGACCGGATGAATCCCAGTTAATTAATCCGGTTGAAGCATCTTTCTCCCAATGATAGGTAATTAGCTTCTTATCTGAATTCAGGAGTTTGAGCTTCAAAATATTGAAGAGATAGTACAGAGCGGGAGCGTTACAGTCATCCTCATACCTATTGTATTCTTCACTTGGTATGCTATCCATAGCAGTCCAGCCGTGAATAAGCACTACAATATTTCGGGCACTCTCATCAATTGGACGATTATCCAACTCATTCGTCAAAGAAGTTGGAAAAGTCAGTTGCGCCTGTGCAAAAACCGGTAACAAAACAAAAATGATTAAGAAGCTGATGGATATATTCTTTATGATCGTGTTCCATCTCGTCCAGCCAACGAAAAGGAACGTGATCCAATCTAGTCGAATAGCAGCCGAAGCCGCAAATCTGTGATGCAAAAAGCCTGACAATTTGTTCCCCATGACCTACTGTCTCCTTATTTATTTTGCAAGGCTCGTTAAGAGAAATTTTTCTTTTTCTTAAAACAAAAAAGCCTTACTGCAAAGATATTTTTGTAAAACATCTTCGGCAGTAAGGCTGTCTTTTTTTATCTATAGAGACGTATGACCATACATCTCTACCACAAGACCCTTTCCTTTGCGTCCCCTGATCACTCAGGGTTTGCCCTTGTCGAAGTGCCTTTATATTAAAATTAAAATTATTCGTCAAGGAAATAATATGTTATTGGCGTGGCGGCGACCTTTTAATAATTTCTCCTTATCGAGATCGCACAATTGTGGAGACACGGGAGATGGCTCAGGATATTCCCCAGAAAATCGCCGAATCCGGAATTGTCGCAATAGCAGTAAACCGCCGTCAAGCGTTCGAATTGAACGAGAGAAGGCAATGCGAAGAGATGAAGAAATGCCGGTGCGCAAGACGGCCATGATGGAGTAACGCTGGAAGAGAAAAGGCTTTCGTTTCCCTTTTTGCTTTGCGCCTTCTGATCTAGTCATAGCTTGCCTTTACCAGGATGTTTTATGACCACTTGTCCAGGCCTGTCATCCCGGACATTTTACGTCCAACATACTATGTCAGAGGAGTTTCATCCGTTATGCCCTTCTTAATTCAGCGCCAAGCGCCCTATTTAGGGCATTGATGATCGTTTGTTGTGCATTATCGACCTCTTCACCCTTTAGAGTCCGGTCTCTGGCTTGAAAACAGAGGTTAAAAGCGATGCTCTTCTTTCCGGCGGGGACCTGTTTGCCGCGATAAATATCGAGGAATTTTATCTCTTTTAAAAAGCCGACCTTGGTGTCTATGATGTATTTCTCGATAGACGACCAGGTTACTTCTTCATTTACAAGAATGGCAAGATCGCGGAATACGGCGGGGTACTGAGGTATGTCCTGATATCTTTTGATGAAATTTGACCTTTCCACCAGGAGATCAAGATCCATTTCCGCAAGGCAGGATGCCGTTTTTAATTCTAACTCCGGTCCGGCTTCTCCTATAAACCCAAGCAGATCATTCCCTATCTGAATCCTTGCTGCCCTTCCATCCCGGAACAATCTTGATTCACTAAAGGAAAGCCATTCGCAGGGCAATACGATGCCGAGATTTCTGAGTAATGACTCAATAACCCCTTTAAGGGTTAAAAAATCGGTGTCAGTCAACAGGGATAAACAGTTCTTTTCCTGTGGCAGTTTACTCCCTGCAAGATACACTTTCGCAATTTCGAAGATTTTTACTTGCTCTGTGCCATGATTCAGGTTATATCTCTTTACGTTGATTAAGCCGGGCAGGAGTGATACCCGCAAGCGGCTTTCTTCCTGTCTCAGCGGATTGACAATTTCTACATTCTCCCTGTCCGACCACAAATTTACCGTTTGTAAAGGAGAAGTATCGACAATACTAAAGGTTTTAACTTCATAAAAACCAAGGCCCATGAGAAATTGGAGGACATTTGCAGCGACGAACTCGTATGTGTTCTTTCTATTCCCCCGAACGCTAATGGAAGTCTTTACGGGTATCCTATCGTAGCCGTAAATCCTGGCAACTTCTTCGATCAGATCGATCTCGCGATAGACATCGCTTCGAAAACCCGGCACCTCAACCTCAATAAAATTATCGTCATCATGAAGAATCTTAAAGGAAAGATTTTTTAAGATATCAAGGGTAACGTCTCTTTTTATCTCCAACCCCAATATGGCATGGAGCCGTTTGAGACGCAGGGTAATCTTTTTTGCTTCGTGTCTTTCCGATTTGATATCAAAGGCGACGCTGGCAATTTCCCCTCCAGAGCAGTCTTTAATAAGTCTTGCTGCCCTTTGGGATGCGAAGTCTACGCTTTCATAATCTGTACCTCTTTCAAAACGATATGAGGAATCTGAAGCGATGCCTAACGATCTCGACGTACGCCGCACTTGCCCTGGTTCAAACTGGGCAGATTCCAGGAGGATGTTTCTGGTAGTTTCAGAAACCTCCGTCTCCTTACCGCCCATAATACCGGCGATAGCAACCGGCTTTTTACCGTCAGCAATAACCAGCATATCAGGGAAAAGAGCTCTTCTGGCGCCATTCAGGGCAACAATCTCTTCACCAATTCTCGCTTTCCTGACCAGGATCTTTTGTTCTGCAATCTTATCCAAATCAAATGCGTGAAGCGGTTGCCCGGTCTCCATCATTACATAATTGGTGATATCTACGATATTGTTTACCGGCCGGAGACCAATGCACCGCAGTCTCTTCTGCATCCATTCAGGTGAAGGCTTAACCGTTAGGTGGTAAATTACCCTGGCAGTATAACGGGGACAGAAGATTGGATCCTCAACGCTAACAGCGACTGCTTGCGATATCCCGTTATCCGTGGTTATAAAGTTTGTTTCCGGGAAACGCACACTTTCCCCAACAATTGCAGCCACCTCGCGTGCAATACCAATAACGCCAAGACAATCGGGGCGATTGGAGGTAACTTCTATGTCGAGGCAGAAATCATCTTCCACAGGCTTCACATCAGCAACTACTAGTCCAGCACCGGTCAACTGGTCAGCCAGTTCCTGCGGAGTTAAGAGAAAAGAGACATATTCCTTGAGCCAGTTGTAACTAATTTTCATACCATTTAGAATTGCAATAAAAAGCGCAGGTCATTTTCATAAAAGAGGCGAATGTCCCCGATACCGTACTTCAGCATTGTAATCCGTTCAACACCCATTCCAAAGGCAAAACCTGTATATTTTTCTCCATCGTAATGCACTGCCTTAAATACATTCGGATCAATCATTCCGGCCCCCAAAATTTCGACCCATCCGCTATACGAACATACGCTACACCCTTTACCTTCGCAGAGGGAACAGGAAATATCGACTTCAGCGCTTGGTTCCGTGAAAGGGAAAAATGATGGCCGAAAGCGCATCTGGATATTTTGGCCAAAATAGGCCTTGATAAATTGGTATAATACTCCTTTGAGATCAGCAAAGCTAACCCCTTCGTCCACCAGCAGGCCCTCCACCTGATGAAACATAAAGGAGTGCCTCGCATCAACGGTATCAGGCCGATATACCCTGCCAGGTGCAATGATACGAATAGGTGGCTTTTGATTTTCCATAATACGAATCTGAACGGTAGATGTCTGACTTCTTAAAAGCACATCATCTTTGATATAAAATGTATCAAAGTCGGTTCGCGAGGGATGATCTGCAGGGATGTTTAATGCTTCGAAGTTATAATATTCCAATTCTACTTCCGGACCGTAAGCCACATCAAAGCCCAGACATGCAAATACCTCTTTAACATCGTCGATTGTTTGCGTAAGAGGATGTTTTTTTCCCACAAACTGAGGCTTGCCCGGTAAACTAATATCAAACAATTCGGCTTTGCTTGTTGAAACCGATTGTGCAGATAACCGCTTTATAAGCGCATCTATACTATCGGCAATTTCATTTTTGAGAGAATTTACCTGCCGTCCAAAATCAACACGCTTTTCGATTGGCAGCGTTGGAATACGCTTCATAAGATCATTAACGATGCCCTTCCTTCCCAAGTATTTTACTCTCAGTTGTTCTGCATTTTTCTGGGCATCAATGGAACGGATTTCGTCTTGCAAGTTCCTTTTTATCTCTTCAAATTTTTCTACCATGTAAATGAATTTCTCACAAGCATAAAAAAATGCAGGCACGTTCCATCCCGCTCTGTTTTCAGGGGGGAACGTGCCTTCCATTTCAGAAATACACCATCACATAAGCCTGATAGGCACTGCTTAGACACAAGATTTTACATCGCCGCTTTCACTTGCTCAACTAATTGGTCGAATGCGGGTTTATCATTGACCGCCATCTCAGCAAGCATCTTTCTATTGAGATCTACTTTGGTTCTGATTAATCCCTGCATAAAACGACTATATGATATTCCTCGTTCTCTGGCCGCTGCGCTGATTCGGGAAATCCAGAGTTCTCTGAATTTCCTCTTACGGGCTTTCCGGTCTCTAAACGAAAAAACCATGGCACGAATGTAAGTTTCCATGGCCTTGCGGTACAGATTACCTCTGCCACCCCAATAACCTTCTGTCTTGTTTAACAATCTTTTTCTCGATCTTTTTCTTGCACACCCTTTTGTTGCTCTTGGCATGTTACAACTCTTTCATCAAAAAAATTAAAATTTACTTTAAGACCCCCTCAATGCCCTCGTCATGATTTTATTGAAGGCAGGCGCAACCCCTGCTTTTTTTCTCAGATGTTCACGCCGTCTTCCTGACTTTCCAGACATCAAATGGCTTTTTCCAGCCTTTGGCCTTTTGACCTTTCCTTTTGCACTTATTTTTATTCGCTTTTTAAGCCCCTTGTGGGTTTTCAACTTTGGCATTGATAATATCTCTCCTTCCAAAAAACAACTCCGATACAATTCATCCGGAGTTATAACAAAACTATGTCAATCATCATTGAGATTTTTTTACTTAGGCGATAAAATAATTCCCATTCTCCGTTCATCAGATATTCTGTCTTTTTCTACCTTGGCAACATCCTCAAGCGCATCTGCAATTTGTTTCAAGATGCTTTCACCTAATTCTGTGTGGGCACGTTCTCTTCCCTTGAACATTACGCTGATAAGAACACGGTCTCTGTTTTCTAGAAATTTTCTTGCCTGACGGATTTTTGTTTGTATGTCATGCTCACCCGTTTTCGGCCGCAGCCTTAATTCTTTTAACTGTACCACATGTTGCTTCTGATGCAACTTTTTCTTTTGCCTATATTTAAACTTACCATAATTCATAATCCGGCATACCGGAGGATTAGCATCAGGGGCTACCTCTACAAGGTCAAGCTCTGCCGTTCTTGCCTTTGCAATAGCCTCTTCTTTGCTAATCACTCCAACCTGAACACCATTCTCATCTATCAACCGTACCATTGAGGACCGGATACGTTCATTAATCCTTAATTCTTGTGAAATGTATATTCTCCTTTTAAAAAGTTATTATTACCTTTTTGCTTTGATTTCAGATTCCATGTTCCGGATAAACTCTTCTACAGGAATTGTCCCTTCATTTCCTTTTTTTCGACTCCTGACCGCAACGGTATCGCTTCCCATTTCCTTATCACCGACAATCAGTAAATAAGGAATTTTCTCCATTGTACCTTCCCGTATCTTATAATTGATTTTAGCGTTACTTGTATCACATTCTACCCTAAAATTCTTCGCAAGCAACTGGGCCTTTAATTTATTTGCATAATCCATGTGTGCATCAGTAATCGGTAATATCCGCATCTGAACAGGCGCAATCCATAAAGGAAAATCGCCTGCATAGTGTTCTATCAAACATCCGACAAAACGTTCCATAGCTCCTAACACGGTACGATGCACCATTACCACACGATGATGAAATCCATCCGAGCCAACATAATTGACATCAAATCTCTCGGGCAGGTTAAAGTCTACCTGAATAGTTGGTCCCTGCCAACCTCGTCCTATAGCATCTTTGACCTTAATATCAATTGCCGGACCATAAAACTTTGCCTCGCCCTCCATCCGGATATATTTTAATCCTTTTTTTTCAAGGGCGATTTTTAAGGCATCCTCGGCGTGTTCCCAAACTTCATCCCGGCCTATATATTTTTCCTTTTCTCCTTTTCCCCGAACGCTTAATTCTATCTCATATTCATGAAATCCAAAACTTGACAGCATGAATTGAGCCAGATCAATTACCCCCATGATTTCGCTTTCCAACTGGTCTGGTGTGCAAAAAATATGCGCATCGTCCTGTGTAAATCCCCGCACACGCAACAGGCCGTGTAAAACTCCCGATCTTTCGTACCGATACACGGTTCCCAATTCCCCCCATCGTAAAGGCAAATCTCGGTAGCTGTGCAGTTTTGTCTTATACATAAGCACAGCAAATGGGCAGTTCATGGGTCTTAAAATATATTCATGCCCATCTACCTCAATGGGTGAGTACATGCTTTCACGATAAAAATTCCAATGACCGCTGGTTTTCCATAAATTGATTTTTGCAATATGAGGGCTATAAAGAATCTCGTAACCTCTCTTGAAATGCTCTTCTCTCCAAAAATTTTCAATAATATTCCGTATTCTTGCGCCTTTGGGATGCCAAAAAGTTAATCCCGCGCCCCCTTCTTCATGAAAACTGAAAAGATCCAAATCCTTTCCTATTTTTCGATGATCACGTTTCTCTGCCTCTTCAAGAAACTTTAGATAATTGGCAAGTTCTGTTTGCGTAAAAAACGCCGTCCCGTAAATACGCTGCAACATGGGATTCGTTTCCTTCCCACGCCAGTAAGCGCCAGCCACACTCAGAAGTTTAAATGTTCTTGCCTTGCCCGTTCTCTGAATATGCGGACCGCGGCATAGATCTATAAAATCTCCTTGTGTATAAAAAGACACCTTCTCGTCTTCAATATCTTTAATAAGCTCTACCTTAAAAGGCTGGCCGGCAGCTTCCATCTTTTCTATGGCTATATTACGAGATAATTCCATCCTTGTAATGCAAATATCCTCACGAACGATTTTTGTCATTTCTTCTTCAATCTTGCTGAGATCCTCTTCCGACAAACTATGCTGGAGACTGAAGTCGTAATAAAATCCATTTTCAATCGTAGGACCAATGCCAAGTTTCACGCCAGGGAAAAGCCGACTGACTGCCTGTGCCATAATATGCGCTGTGCTATGACGGAGTATCTCCAGCCCTTCTTCGGTATCTTCCGTGATTACCGACAGGGAGATATCTTCTTTAATAGGGTAACTAAGGTCTACAAGCACACCACCAGCTTTTCCTGCTACCGCCCTTTCTCCTAAACGGTTACCAATATTACTGGCGACCTCACCAATAGTTATATTTTCTTTATATTCCTTTTTTGTCCCGTCAGGTAACGTAATCTTAACCATAACAATCTTTTTCGATTCTTCGTTATAATTTCTGCAATATTTGCTTTAAAATTATCTCTCTTTTCTGCTAACAAACCGTGTTCTTAAATTTCTTTCGTGCAACAACAATATCTCTATTGTTCTAGTTTTCATTCAGGAGTCAACATTTTGAAAAAAATCTTGAAGTGCTTAACCTATTTATGGTGGGCGATACTGGGCTCGAACCAGTGACCTCTTGCTTGTCGAGCAAGCGCTCTAGCCAACTGAGCTAATCGCCCTAAGTATTTAAACGATGGAATGACACTTAACCTTCCCCCGAAATCTTTAGTAATATCATACTTAGGCCGAAATATGCTATCAGATAGACATTTCATTGTCAAGCAAAAATGACTTCCTGATAGTAATACAATTTATAAAAATGTATTTAAAAACATAGGATGCTTTGCTATGATTATGCTAAACAAGGAATAACGTCCTAAAAATATTTTTTAATATGGAAATTCGACATTTTGGTATGCAATCATCATTGAGGAAGCTAGGATTTTGAGAAAATTACTGCGTACCGACTTATTTCATAATTGCATATCTCCTCATATCATTTACCTTCTAATAAAGAGGATGGCGTAAGTTTCTATGTCTACCATAATAGAAAAAATCAAAGATTTGAAAACAAAAAGGAATGCTGTAATCCTTGCGCATAACTATCAACGGGGGGATGTGCAGGATATTGCAGACTTTGCAGGCGACTCTTTAGGACTTTCTCAGCAAGCTGCTAACACAAAAGCAGATATTATCGTATTCTGCGGCGTGCACTTTATGGCGGAGACGGCTTCAATCCTTTGTCCCAACAAAATGATTCTTTTACCTGATGAGAACGCGGGATGCCCCATGGCCAATATGATAACTCTAAAAGAACTTAAGATAAAGAAAAGTGAGCACCCTAACGCGAAAGTAGTTTGTTACGTAAACAGCACGGCTGCTATAAAGGCAGAGAGCGATATATGCTGCACGTCTTCCAATGCAATGAAAATTGTCTCATCAATCCCCAAAGAACAGGAGATTCTTTTTGTGCCAGACAAGAGTCTTGGGGGCTATGTATCATCCAAGCTAAACCGCCCTATGATACTTTGGGAAGGATTCTGCCCCACTCATCACAGGATATTGGCAGACCATATTATTAAATTAAAGGCAGAACATCCGAACGCAAAGATCGTTGTCCACCCCGAATGCACGCCGGACGTAATTGCACTGGCAGACCATGTAGCCAGCACAACGGGTATTGCTAAATATTGCAGAGAAACGGACGCCGGGGAATTTATCATTGGCACAGAGACGGGTATTCTTCACCGTTTAAAGAAAGAGAATCCGCAAAAGGTATTTTATGCTATTACATACTTAGCCGATTGTTCTAACATGAAACTTATAAATTTAGAAAAGGTATTGTGGTCATTGGAAGACCTCGTTTACCAGATAAAGGTACCTGATGATATTGCAGCAAAGGCACGGATAGCCATACAAAAAATGCTTGATTTATCGCAATAATTCACGATAAAGACGCGAAGAAAGACTTTATGAGCACAGAGGAAAAACTTAGAAAATTGAGAAATGCTATAAAAAAGTTAGAAAGCGTTGTCGTTGCATTCTCAGGCGGTGTGGATAGCTCTCTTGTGACAAAGGTTTGTTATGATGTCCTTGGAAACGAGGCACTTGCAGTAACTGCACGGTCAGAGACTTACCCGGAATATGAATACGAAGAGGCGAAAAAGATTGCCAAGGGAATTGGTATTTCTCATATAACGATCGATACCCGTGAGCTTGGTATTGAAGGATTTGCTCAAAATCCTCCCAATCGGTGCTATTTCTGCAAATCGGAATTATTTGGCAAACTTAAAATACTTGCTAAAGAAAGAGGCTACAGGCATGTTGCAGATGGTTCAAATCTGGATGATGTAGGTGAATATAGGCCCGGTCTGGATGCCGCAAAGGAACTTGAAGTTCGTAGCCCTTTAAAAGAAAGTGGACTAAGAAAGGCCGATGTTCGCGAGCTATCAAAACACCTTATGCTTTCCAACTGGAATAAACCTTCTTATGCATGTATGTCTTCAAGATTTCCTTACGGAAATTTAATAACTGAGGAGAAATTGGCGATCGTTGCCGCGGCAGAAAATTATCTAAGGAGTATAGGGTTGCGTCAATTCCGCGTCAGGCATCATGATACCATTGCACGGATTGAGGTAATGCCAGAGGATATCCCGGAGCTTCTACAAAATGATAAACGTGAGGAACTTATCAGGAAATTTAAGGAAATTGGTTATAAATACGTTACAATCGATATGGAAGGCTACCGGAGTGGTAGTATGAATGAGGTGCTTTCCACGGTATAATAACAAAAGGGTAATATTATTTCTAATATTACCCTTTTTAAAAAAAAATTAGACTACAATTGAACTATTGCATTATTACCGTATCAGTGCCAGCCGAACTTTGTAAAGCATGCGAATTGTTTGAATCGTTTTGCCATATGTTATCGAAACCGTAACCTGCTGTGATTGTACCATAGTAACCGCATGTTGCTGTGCCTTTCCATTCTACATGACCATCGATAAAGAGCACATTCTGTCCTTTATTCTTATGATTGACTGAAAGTCCTGTCGCCGTTACAGTTCCTAGTTTATCTGCAACGATTACGACACTCGGGTCATCATTTCCTGAATGGTTATCATCATAGCCATAGCTACACGAGGCTGTCGTAAAAGTAGTAGGATCTGTTGTTAAAGTTAAAACATTCGTTTCTGCAACACTGACATCACTTGGGCACTTGAATACCTTCCTATCGGAAATGTACTGATCAAAAAGTTTTCCCAGTGATTGCAATTCTGTCACAGCTGTTGTACTTGTACTAGCAGTTGTACTTGAAGCACCGCCTGTAGGAAACGCCTCACTATTATCATTGGCGTACATATTAAGTGCCAAACCGATCTGCTTCAGGTTCGAGGCGCACTGTGTCCTGCGTGCCGACTCACGCGCCTTTCCTAACACGGGCAAAAGGATACCCGCTAAAATACCAATAATAGCGACGACAACCAGCAATTCTATTAGCGTAAAACCTGCATTACTCCTTTTCTTCATCATGATTAACCCTCCATTTTCATATTGTTAATTTATTTTTTCATGTCTTTTTCACGCTATCAAATACTACAATTTTTTTTGATTACCTCCTTTTGTATACATACAAATTTAGCAATTTTTAATACTCCTGGAATTTATAAAAAAGTATTTTAGGTGAGATCTATAGTGAGCACATTTTGGGCAAATAATTGATTTTAAGGCAAGACAACATAATTTTAAATATCCTAGCACTGTGAGGTACCATTTTAATAACTTTTAATTTTCATTTATCGGAAGAACTCATAAATAGTTTAGTAAAAATATTTTTAATTCTTCGCCGTCACAACCAAAACAATTTCTAAGCGCAAGCAATATTTATACTTACATTCTATGCAAAACAAGATTATTTGTAACAATTTATTTTTTCGAAAATTTCCAACAAGAAACCGGGTATAACTTGCAGTAGAGGCAGGTTTGAAACCTGCCCCTACAAAGCAACATTATTCATACAAAGGGTTTTTAAAATATTGTTTTGATTTATGTGCATCTATTTTATCCTTCAATTTCCCAATGCTGACGAAATAGATCTATAATGATAAGTACTTGCCATAATAATAAAAAAACTGTAAGATAAAAATTATGAAAGAAGCAATGTTTTTTGAAAAACTTGGAGATAACAAGGTAAAATGCCATCTTTGTCGCCATCGTTGCATTATTAATGAAGGCAAAAAAGGTATTTGTCGGGTCAGAGAAAATCGTGGCGGCACACTCTACTCGCTTGTTTATAGAAAACTTATTTCTGAAAATATAGACCCTATTGAGAAAAAACCACTTTTTCACTTTTATCCTGGAAGTACCGCATTTTCCGTAGCAACCGCTGGATGCAATTTCAGATGCCTAAACTGCCAAAACTATGAGATATCCCAATTGTCGAAAAACCACGACCAGATTGTCGGCAAAGACATCGCACCTGAGAAGATTGTTGAAGAAGCCCTCAATTATCATTGTAAAAGTATAGCATATACTTATACAGAACCCACAATTTTTTTTGAGTACGCATACGAGATTGCGAAAATAGCGTCACAAAAATCTATTAACAATGTATTTGTAACAAATGGATACATAACCCGTGAAGCTTTGGCAACCATAAAACCGTATCTGCATGCAGCGAACATAGATTTAAAAAGCTTCTCCAGCGAAACGTATAAAAAAATCTGCGGCGCACGCTTAGAAGAGGTGATCGACTGTATCCGTTCCTACAAAGAAATGGGGATCTGGACTGAGATTACCACCTTGATTATTCCCGAAATTAACGATTCTGCATCAGAATTAAAAAAGATTGCGGAATTTATCAAAAGCGTTGGACCTGAAATTCCCTGGCATGTAAGCCGCTTTTACCCACAGTATCGGCTTATGGAGAAACCACCAACCTCGGTGGATACTCTGAGAATGGCGCGCAATATAGGCCTTGAGGCGGGTCTCCGCTATGTTTATGAAGGTAACGTTCCAGGCGAAGGCGGTGAAAATACTTATTGCTATAAGTGCAAAAAAGTACTTATCAAAAGATATGGATATCAGATTATAGAAAATAACATTATCAGTACAAAATGTCCATCCTGTAACACTATCATTGACGGTGTAGGTATGTCAGTATAAAAATAGATTAGGAGACCCTATGATTACATTAAAAAAAATACTATGCCCTATAGACCACTCCGAATGTTCGTATCTGGCTTTAAAGCATGCTATTTCTCTGGCATTAAAAGATGAAGCAAAATTATATTTGATGCATGTAATTGATATTCGCTTATACGATACTGAGATTTATAAATTTAGCCCTTATAACATCACCGAGATTAATTTAGACAAAATCAGAGAAGATCTAATAAAAAGCCTGCCGGAAGGAACATCTGATGTTTTGGAGGTTGAAACAATCGTAGTAAAAGGTATACCCTTTCAAGAAATAATTAACGCTGCGACTGCAATTGACGCTGATCTTATTGTGATCGGCACGCACGGGAGAACCGGACTTTCTCATGCCGTTATGGGCAGTGTGGCAGAAAAAGTGGTGCGAAAAGCTCCGTGTCCGGTGCTTACCGTCAGAATACCTCATTCTGTTTCTCGTAAAGACTGATAATCCCTGTATTGATGTTTTCAAAAAATAAGCCATTACAGCGTAACGGATACGCCGTAATGGCTTTCTTGCTCAAAGGGGTTTTGGGAAGAATTTACCTGTGATTACATTTACCGTACTGAATATCTTCCCATATGCCTGTCATGTAATTCACCAATTTTTGACTTATTCCAGTTAGACACCCTGCTGTAATATCCCACTATTCGCGTAACTCCGTAAAGACGCGTTGTAATTCCTGTTTCTAAGGCATGAACAACTGATTCTACATCCTGACGAATCACCGAATCGATATCTATGGCAAATGCACATTCCAATTTATGGTTAATAATTTTTATACAATCTTCTTTTGGGGTATTTCCTGTGATTTCTCCATCTATCTCTAAAAATTCATGACTTTCTATCACCGAATCAAAAGCATTGAGCTTCTCTTCTATTAATATTTGTATATCTTCCTTGCAAACGCTACCCCGCACCACAGGACTCTCCAGTATTGCTGTTGTCATTCTTCAATATCTCCTTAATTGTTATTCGTTTTTTCGTTCCTTAGTATGCAATTTTTTATAAACACGCACCATATCTTGTACAATCAGGCCATACAAACAACGCCATTCTCTTTTCATTCTAATTATTTTTTGACTACCCTCCTTTTTTAAAAAAATTATCAAAATAATCTGCACTGCCATATGTTGTATATTACATGTTTGCGTATTTATATCAAAATAATTTATATTGTCAAGAAAAAACACAATACTTTGTATACAATTTTAATGCTAATACAATATGTTGATTCATAACCATTCTATTAACTGCCACTTACGACTTTAACAAACATCTGTAACGGATCAATCCGTAGTATAGGCAAGATGTTAATAAGTATCTAAATTTTTCATTGAAAGAAATTCGTATACTTTGTAGAATCCAACTTTGTGATTAAAGCTGCTATATTCGATATCGACGGAACCATAATCAGAAATATCTCATCCGAGAGGGTTTTCTTTCGATACCTTCTGGAAAAAGGGTTTATTACCTTCCACGACCTATTGCGATTTGCAAATGTATTTTTTCGTAACATTTTTATTTTCAAAGGGTTATATGTTAGAAAAAATAAATATTATTTAAAAGATAAGGAATATGAAAAGATTGTTTCAAGCATTAGCGAGTGTTTCGAAGAACGGATTTCCCCTTATATTTCGTTAGCTGCTTTAGATGAGATAAAAATGTTGAAGGATGCAGGGTATATGATTGTATTGTTATCAGGGACGTTAAGTCCTTTTGTAGAATGTTTTAAAAAATATTGTAATGCCGACGTGGGTATCGGGACGAATCTTGCTATTGATGACAAGGGTATAATCACCGGGGAAATTAATGGTATACATTCTTATAGCGGTGGGAAAGCAAAGATTGTGAACCGACTCGTTACAGAATACAAAATTGATCTTTCATCTTCTTATGCCTATGCCAACCAATATGTGGATGTAAAATTTATGCGGATGGTTGGATATCCGATAGCGGTAAACGCAAGTCCTTTACTCAGATTATATGCAAAGATTAATCGTTGGAAGATCGTAGAATTTTAAGAGGAATCTTATGAATATATATGAAATTATAAAGAAAAGACGGAGTGTTCGCTCTTACAAATCAGAACCAGTTGAAGAAGAAAAGCTCAGACGAATATTGGAAGCGACTTTGTCCGCACCCAGCGCAGCGAATAGGCAGCCCGTCTATTTTGTAGTAATCAAGAATGAAAAGATAAGACATCAATTGAAAAATGCATATAGTGCCCCATGGCTTTGTACAGCGCCAATAATCATCTGTGCCTGTAGTCTATCAGAAAAAGGATGGAAGAGAGGCGATGGGAAAAACTATGCAGACATAGATGTCACGATTGCAATGGACCATCTCATCCTTGCCGCGACATCAGAGGGATTGGCTACCTGTTGGGTTGCAGCTTTTAAAGTATCTGAAGTAAAATCTATCTTAAATCTCCCGCCAGGGATTGAACCCATAGCGTTAACCCCACTAGGGTACCCATTGGATATTCCTAAACCGACACATCGCAAACCTCTGGAGGAAGTAATACAAATAATTCAATGAGCGGCAGACTCAACGAGCCGCCCTCGTAATTCTTCAGCGTTTTTCATAATCCCTTCCTGACGTTCCGCTTTAGACACCTTCTGCAACGGCTCTAATTGATAGGAAAAACAATGTTCGTCCTTTAGCTTTGCAGGAATTATCAACTCAGAAAAAAAATCCAGTGGTAAAATTTGATAGAAAGGCGGTTTTATCTTTTCGTAAACAATTTTTCTTTCACAAATGAGCCTCCCCTCAGCATCTATCTTTTCTATAGTGATCTTTCGAACGCCATAATAGGTGAAAGTAGTCGTTACTGGTGTTTCGCCAATCAGTTCATCGTCTAAATAAACCATCGCTCCGGATGGTTGGGAATCAATGGTAAGAGATCGCAAAACACAGCCGCAGGCCATCGCACAACAGAGAAGACACAACGAAATAAAAACCGTTTTATAAAATCCTTTAACCACTGTTATCCTTTATCGGAGAATATTGCTGAAAGATCAATAATATCTGCCTGAAATGCCTCAAGGTCAAGTATTGCAACGGTATTTTTCCCGCTTAACCATCCGCCACACTCACCTGGATTGATGTACATGGGTATTCCAGGTTTAATTTCTGGTATATGCGTATGGGCATAAATAATAATATCCGTATTGATCTCAGATCTTTTCGAAAGACTCTCAAGCATATGAGTTATCATAATGTGTTTTCCATCCAAAATTAGCTCATAAGGAGATTCGTGCAGATTTTTACAGACTCTAAATAATCCCATCCGATCGCCATCATTGTTCCCAAACACTCCTAAAAACTTTGCACTCACCTTCATTAATTCCTTCAGGGAAAAAGGAGCAACATAATCACCGGCATGAATAACATACTTCAAATCTTGGGTATTAAAATAGGAGACGGCCATTTTAATAGCATGGATATTGTCGTGAGTATCCGCAAGAATTCCAATCTTCATAGAATGATCTTTTCGATTCGTACAAATCTACCACAAAAACGTGAAGATACGATATTATCTCGTTACTTGTCAAGATTTTTATGTTTCGTTTACCCCGCTAATACTGCAGAAGTTCTTGATAATGCTATATAATAAATTATGTTGGGGAGTAATAAACTTTTATAGGAAAATTAATAAACGAGATCAAAATTTGGCGGAGGGTGGTGGGGTTGAATGTGGGGAAAATGTCGTTTTTCAAACGGAAGTTGACGAAAAAATATTTTTAAAAAAAATTATTTTCAAAAATATTTTCATGTCCTGCTGACATGTTTTCCGAACGCCTTACCTAATACAAATGATACCTTTTTATTCATTCCAGGTCAATTAATTTATTCTTATCCAGGCAGTGCGTTTTAAAATCGTATTTGATAATTACGACCCTTCGGCTTTCTTCTTTTCCAAAGGGATTTCTACATCCCTCGTTTCATAAAAGGCATCGATGTTCTGCTTAATCGCCAGGGCATTCTTCTTATTCTTTCCCTTTAAGATCGCCTGCAATTTGTCGTGGTAAAGCTGTTCTTCCTGGGTGTAAGGCCAATATTTGCGCCTTTCCTGCCCTTCATATTGAATAATTCCCCCCTGTTTTTCGGGGCTGATCTGCCCTTTTATTATTTCTACCATATTTATGCCGTGTCTGGCATATATCGTGATGATTTTTAGAAGTTCTTTCGGATTAATCTCTTCCGGTACGGGGATACCCCATTTAGCAATACTCTTTCCGATCTTTTCCCAGTAAGCCTTGTCTGCCTCTTTCGTGGCGGCGTGTGCTTCCTGCTCTTTGGCGATGAATCTTCTTAAGGTTTCAAAACTATCACGCCCCAATATCTCGTCTACCGTTGTATTACACACCTCAGCAACCCGCTTCAATACTGGCTCTGGAGGCAGAGTCTCGCCGTACTCGTAACGCTGATAAGTGGCAATTGGAACCCCAATTTTCTCAGCAAATTTCTTCTGAGATAAATTTTTTCTCAATTCCTTAAGTTTGCTTCCTACATCGAGATGGGTGTATTTTTTCTTCATAGCATCAAAAAAACGATGTAATAATTATTGACAACATCAAAATATGATGTACAATATGAAACCATGATAACGACAAGACAAAAAATAAAGATTGAATTAATCAAAAAGAACACATCAGGGTTTGAAATTGCCCGGAAAATGGGCGTATCCAGGTCCGCCATATATTTGACCATATATGGCAAAAGAAAATCCCCTCGCCTTCGCAAGGCCATTGCAGATGCGATAGATATGAAGGTCGAAGACCTCTGGCCTACCAATGGTAACGGGAGCCGGAAAGTCCACCCCTTGCCCCCGCCAGCGGGGGACAATTCAGCAGAAAGGAGATGAATATGGATGCAGCACAAGCAGTTCAAGACGTTCCGTCTGTAAAAACGGTAAAGATTTTTCCAGTCGTAACACATTTTTTAGGTGCTCCTGTGAGGTTTTTCCCTATGACTTTTGAGATAGAGATGAGGACTCATTATGAGACCTCATCCCGGGATAAAAATCAAGCGATGTGGTCGTCATCCTATCAGGAGATTAGGTGTCGTTACGACACCCAATCTTTCAATAAAATCCCTATCGAGACATGGGCTATACCATTCCCTGATTACTGCAAATCGATCAATTATTCTGAAGAAGCAATTAAAAGAATTATTAAAAGAAATAATGATACATTCAAAACCTTTTACCGCGTTGAACCCATCCCCGATGCCCTTGGCCGTATCCGGGAAACAATCATCATGGCCCAGGAGATGGTGGACGGCATTACTTTTAAGCTGCATACATCCAGGATTAAGGATCCACAGACGCGGGAACGCGTTATTGAGTTTCAAAAATGGGTAATGATCATGCTGGGCATGATCCGGCGTGGCCAGCTTAGGCCGATTCGTGTGCCGAAGGATGCTAGTATACCACATCAAGTCTATGACTTTCTTGCCCTGAAAGAATATAGGGGACGTGGAAAATTCCAGAAACAAGCTTGCGAAGCGCTTGGCTGGAGCCAGGCGAAGTTTTATAAAATGGTTGATCTTGCAAGAAAATCCTGCGATATGCTTCCTGAACTGAACAAAAAGACCGGGCAGCCCCGCAAGCCCCGTTTGGATAAGGGAAAGACGAAATATCCTGGCGAAAAAGAACGGGCGGTTTCCTTTTTCTTTGCTAACCGGGAGAAATTCGGGAAGCACGGCAACAGGTTTAAAGAGCTTCCACAGAAGTCTATTAAAGAACTTTTGAAGCTCCAGGCAGATGTGACCACAATTAATCGCTGGATACGGTCTCATAAGTTATCTATGAATTAACGAAAGGGGGTGAATGGGTTCAGGTTACAAACCTGAACCCGCATAGGGCAATTTTCAAACGCGGGTCGATTTTACCAGAAACTATAGCCGTTTCAATAGATTTTTGCAGTTTGCAGGATGAATCAGGCGGGAATACATGACAAAACATGTGGTGAATAGATTGGGAACGATTGCACGCCGGGTGGCCATGAGAAAAGAGCCGCATCCCCTGAAAAAATGGATGCGGCTCCATAGGATATCATCCATCGCGCTTGGCAAGATGTCGGGCATCTCTGCCAGCGCCATCCGGAACTTTATCAGATATAAGGATCCATCAAAACGGACGTGCATCAAGCTGTCGATTGCCACCGGCATACCGCCCGAAGTGCTCATGTTCCCTGAACTGAACAGGGATTACAACGTCTCCCTGGCCACAAGGCCAGCAATAGGGACGGGACAACCCCCTTTTCGTTCGGCTGAGCGTTCGACTGAGCTCACGCCGAAGGCTCACGACGAAGTCTAAGGGGGATTTTTAAAAACCGCAATACTGTTCCTTACGGAAATAAACTTTAGCACAAAAAGGAGGGCTCTTGATTACAGAAACAATGGAAAAGATTATGGTAATCCCGCCTCACTGGAATGTATTACTCATAACGGATAGGCGGGTAACGGTGGATATTGAAGGGCATACGCAGACAACGGTGCCTTTGGAACAGTTTGCCGACGGGGCGCTCAGGCAGATGAAGGCGATTTTGCTGGGGAAAATACACGCACTGGTGATGGAGCGGGCGGATATTTGTGACGATATTGCCGAAATAAATGGGGTGCTGGATAGCAGAACAAATGGGAGGTGTGGTTCAGGTTGCAAACCTGAACCCGCACGGGATGCTTGCAGGAATAACACACCCCCTACCCCCTCTCAAGAGGCTTATCTTTACCCACATTTTCTACTGGACAAATGCTGGCGGAGATAATGAATGAG
>NZ_MJUW02000037.1 GCF_001753675.2 Candidatus Brocadia sapporoensis
TCCCTTCGGGATTACAGAATCAATATTTTGTTCACTCATAGGGTTTGTGAGCGAATGTACGCTGAATAGTTACATTTTTACTGCTATTCTGCGAAGCATTTATTGTGATTAAAACGTGTCTCCTGGTTTTGCATACGAAGAAACATTTTGTGTACAAATAGCCCGACATTTTTTATAGAAAACTCACGAAATCAGAATATACCTTCCTCTTATCGAATCCCTTAAGCTAAGGAAGTAGGGGTGGCACAATGAATTATACAAAAGCTGAGGAGGGCGCAAAAAGAGCACAATAAGCTGAAAGAGGCAGCTTTAAAAAATACGAAAACCGTATGGCCGGAAGATAGTATACTCAGAATGGTTAAAAATGATAGAAAGACAAGAAAAATGAGGAAGGGTGAATATTTTCGTCAAAAAACCAGCATAAATTTTATGGAAAGATTTTAAACCAGTCTGGCGTCTTTAAAAAGGCGTGTTTAGTTAAGTCACTGTTTACAACAATCTTACAACAACCTCTAGGTACTGTCCGTTAATCAACAAAACCATTTACTACCATGCAGATAATTCCAAAAAAGAACATTTATATTTCTGTAAAAGGTGAAGACAAAAAAATACTCCCAATCGACAATCATTAACTAATAACAAATCAATTTGGCCATTTTCAATAATAAAAAAGGCAGTTGTAAATTTTTACTTAACAACTGCCTTTATCAATAAACTTCAAGGGATATTCTGTTCCTTACCACAATTTAGTGGTGTCCGCTTGGATGAAGTGCTTTGGCACCCAAATCCAGGGAAATAAACCGAATATCTCTTTCCTGAAGACTAATTTCTGTGTGAGCACTTGCACCACCGTGCTCGTGTACGGTTATTTCATAGGACCCTGGTTTCAATTCGAATACACAGGTGCCGTTCTTACCGGTTGTACACGTATTATCCCCTACCTTAATTTCCGCTCCCTCAATAGGCGTGCCAATAGCAATTGCCGTAACCCATAATTTGGCAGGTTTTACCTGATACGCCTGAGCCTTTGCCATGCCAATCCCTGCTACTAATGCAATACCCAGAAACCCTGCAAATACCTTCTTAAACATAACTCCTCTCTCCTTTCTTCGATAGACTTGATTTTACTGTCTTAAAATCTTAATATAAATACCGTATACTGCCCCCTTCTAATTTCCCCTTCCGCTCCACCCCCTTTCACCACAGGTAGTATTATGAACTATCATCCTTTAGTCAATAAATAGTAACATTATACAGCTTAATGTTTCTTCGTCAAGATATATATTTGCATCAATCCCATTTCAAAGTTCCTATTTTCTCTCGCATGGATAAATTTACACAACAAGTTCTCCGCATGAATTGCATGCAAAATAATTTACCTGCAAACGAAATCTCATCTCTGGTTTCTTGTCTCTGGGTTTTTCTTGTTCACTTCTGAGGCTCAGCTTAATTCCTTGATTACAAACATCCCCTGCGGTGGATTCATCAACACGGCCTTAACCCTTTCATGCCATAGTTCTCCAAATTCTTTAATCTCAGCATCGCTCCCCTTCCCAGTCACCGCCAACGGCATTAAATCACCCATTTTCGGATTTACAGGGAGCATATAATTGCGGTATGAAATCTCAATCCTTTTGTTATTGTCCATTCTCTCAAATATCACCGAGCAGACAGCGTCTTCATCCGTATGTTTTGTTTCATCAAAAGAAAGTAAATTGTGCCTGCTATATCTGCCGCCTCCCAGTCCTTTAAACCCCCCTTCGCCCGCAGCGCCTGTGATTAATGCAACAACCTGTGATATCGGACCATTTACCTTTTGATCAATCTCTTCTTTGAACGTCACTTTTATTTGTCCCCTTACAGGAATTTCGTTTCCGTATAAACTTTTCAGTGCCAGTTGGGTTAATTTATATGCTCCAGAAACTGCAGGGCATGAGTGTCCGGCAAGTTTTACTGCATCGGTATACGTAAACACAAACGCCTCATTTTTATCCATTGCACCCAGTGCTATGGCAAGAGGGTCTTTAATCTTGATCGGTTCCACAGAGTTAAAAAAAGACTTATTAAATTTTGTCTGCTCCATTGATCTTTCTCCTCATTATTATTGTGTAAAAAAAATTTTGCGCAACACTTTTACCATACCCCTAAATTCCTTTTTGCTAGAGGGAGCCTGGTTGCGGCTGAACTGCGCAATGAAAAAATATCGTATTCAGCATTTCATTTCTTAAGAAAGGGCAGGGACACCCATACCTGTTCAAGCAGTGTGCAAACATAAAATCGGAACAAACATATCTTCAGAAAACTACGATTTTTCATGATATTGGTCAGTCGCAACAAATAGTTTTTAAAAAATTTCAAAAACCAGTCATATGTCATGCACTAAAGAACAATTCATGAACTGCTCCCCCACATGCGATCACAAAGGCATTCTCACCTATCACCGTTTTCAAAAAGAAGAAACTGTTAGGTTCCGTCTAATCTTCAAGCGTGGAGATGTCTCCTGTTGGTAATCCAAGGTCTCTTGCTTTTAATAAACGACGCATAATTTTCCCGCTGCGGGTCTTTGGCAAATTGGCGCAAAACTCTATTTCTCTTGGGTATGCATGCGCAGCCAGACGATGTTTTATAAATATTTTTATCTCTTCTTCTAATTCCCCGGAAGTCTTAAAACCTTCCCTGAGCACCACAAAAGCCTTGACAATTTCTCCTCTTTCCGCATCGGGTTTACCAATTACACCAGCCTCAGCTACAGCCCTATGTTCCAGAAGGGCGCTTTCTACCTCAAACGGTCCCACACGGTGACCAGACGTATTGATCACATCGTCAGCCCTCCCGACAAACCAGAAATAGCCATCCTCATCCCTGTAAGCCGTATCGCCCGTTGCATACCATCCGTTAATGCTGAAATATTCTTGGTACCGCTTTTCGTCACCCCACACTGCCCTTAACATAGAAGGCCATCCCGGCTGTAATGCCAAAAGCCCATGTTGTCCTGCCGGCAACTCATTCCCTTTGCCATCAATAATAGTTGCCCTGGTACCCGGAAAGGGCTTTCCCATAGAACCCGGTTTTATCGGTAAACACGGATAATTTGCAATCGTAATGGCTCCCGTTTCCGTCTGCCACCATGTATCATGAATTGGCAAACCGTAAACTTTCAGACCCCATCGGATTACCTCCGGGTTAAGGGGTTCTCCAACGCTGCAAATATACCTTAAACTGCTCAAATCATAGTTTTTTACAAGGTCATCACCTGACTTCATAAGCATCCGCAGTGCCGTAGGAGCGGTATACCATACGGTGATTTTATATGTCTGAATAATCTCATACCATTTTGCAGCATCAAACCGGCCATCAAAGACATAAGAAGAAATACCGTTCAGCCACGGGCCCCACAATCCGTATACTGTTCCCGTTACCCAGCCCGGGTCTGCCGTACACCAGTAGACATCATCATCCCTCAGGTCCAGCGCCCATTTGGTAGTAATATACTGTGACATCATATCATTATGAACGTGGGTTATCCCTTTCGATTTTCCTGTTGTCCCAGATGTGTACAGAATATAGAATGGATCTTCCATCTCCACCCATTCCATCCCAAACGTGTCGGTGGCGTCTTGCATTAACGTTGTATAACACACGTCCCTGTCTTCCAATTCGTATTCCTCTTTGTTGTTGACTAATATGATACGCTCTAACTTTGGCAATTCCCACAATACCGTATCGACACGCTCTTTCAATTCAGGGGTCGTAATCAATACCTTTGCCTCACTGTTTTGCAAACGGTCACGGACGGCGTCAGGGCCAAAGGCTGAGAACATGGGTCCCGCAATGGCGCCAAGCTTCGCAATTGCTATCAGACTGACATAGAGTTCTGGTAAACGAGGCAGAAAAATGAAGACCCGGTCGCCTTTTTTCACACCAAGCGACCGCAACATATTCGCACACCTGTCCGAGAGTTTTTTCAATTCCAAAAAAGTGTACTTCTGACACGTACCATCAGCACCCTCCCAATACAACGCAACCTTATTTTTTCGCCAGGTTTGGGCATTTTTGTCAATGGCATAGTAGGCAATGTTTACCTTATTTGTGGAATTGTCCGTTAATGATAATTCTTTTTTAATGGTGTCCCACGAAAATTCCTTATAGGTCTTTTCATAGTCCATAAGTCCTGTAAGCACAGGTTTTTTATTAATTATTTCTACATTTTTCATAAATAATTTCCACAGGCTACAGGAATTTTGAATGAGAAGATAATCTTATATCACTTATGTTTATAAGTCAATGAGAAAGGTCTCGATATTGATAAATTGGGATGCAGAGATATACGTGAATAAATCCGGAGAGAACAATGCAATGCCAGAAAGGAACATTTATGAAAGGCATTGAGTATTTACGATTAAAGGGTAAAATACGGCAAAAAAGTGATCCCTGTGCAAAAGAGTTCACCTATTTGATTCATGAATAAAAGGGCCAAAGGACATTGGAGAGAAGACCGAGAAAGAGATTTTGGCAGCAGAGGAAGCTTAGAGTCATATATAGTGGATGCAAAAAAGCTATCGTTGTAAGCACATTCACATTGCTCAGTGTAAACTTCACAAGTAATCAAAACACTGGCGATTGCCTAGCATTGACTCCCTCACAATGCACTTGCATGTATTACGGCTTTTATAGTTTCATGTAAACCGGAAGAGGATCACTATGACTCAGATTTCAGTGACTCCTTTTATGGAGAATTAAGCTACGGGTTGCACTTGCGACACTGATCACATTAAGCAAATACTTAAAAAATTTTCACTTCTTTGAAACAATCTTGTCGTTAAGCGCCTTGAGGAATTTGTCCATATCTACGTTGTGCATTTTGGTTGCCATTTCTATGCTTGCAACACGACCCATTGTATTCCGCATAACAGGGTTAGCCATCTGACTAAAACCAAAGTCGAGAAACACTTGAAGGGTTTCCGGATATTGATCCACGATGTCAAAGACCTTCGTATCCTTTGTAACCACCGTTATCTTTTGCGTTACCGGTGATTTAGTCTCCTGTGTGGTGTTCATGGTCTTCCACAAATTATAACCGAAAATACTTAATGCCGTTAGTTCTATCCAACCAGAAGTTCCCATAACTGCATAAAATAGAGGCTTCTCGTTGATTCCTACCAGGATTTGGGAAAATACACGGAAGAAACAACCGATATTTAGCAGAATAAAGGTCATGTTTGACAACTTTACGCTATGCATATCGATCCCTTTAAAGGTGGGAATCATTTTTGATGCATAGCCAATAATCATCATGGTAATAAAGCCCACAGTAACGGCATGATTGAGCGACCCGTGAAATCTTCTTTGTAATTCAGAACCATGCCCCAGGAATGGCATCACGAGTAAAATAATAATGGTAACAATGAGCCAGATGTAAGCAGTACGTATGGTCTTTGCGTAACTCCTGTCCATGACTACGTCGTGAAGTTCTCTGGTGGATCTTTCGAAGATACGCAATCCATAAATGAACACGATAATAGCAAAAGCTATAGGAAATACGATAAATTGCGAAAGCCTTAGCGCTACGACATTGCTGTCCGCAAGCATATGGCTAATAAAATAAACCGGGACTGATATATTCATAATCCAAAACGTCAAATTAACCGCTTTTTCTCTGACAGGCTTGATATCAAGAAAGGCAAATACCGTCCTGATGTTAACGCCAAAAATAAACATGAATACAAAACCGAAGAGGTAAAGATGTACGAAAGGGCTAAAAACGTTCTTGGGAATTTCGTATATAGCATGTTTATATAAATACCACATCATTCCAAAATTTATGAACGTCGATACAAGAAACCAAACAATTCCTGCCTTGAAAAATTTGTCAAATATGCCAACCTTTTCTTTGCTGGAAAGTATGGTCTGCAAGATAATAAATGTAAAAAGACAAATTGAAATGATCTCAAAAATGGCGGATACGGGGAGTAAAAGTCTAATGGCACGGACAGGCAAAGGTTGTAATATAATCCTCAGAGTGATACCCGCAATAATAAACCAATAACAGACGTTTACCAGATTCCTATTCTTAAGTTCGGTGTTTTTTACTCTCGGTATGATATACAAAGCAAAGCCCATAATGCAGAGCCCCACCCACCCAAATATCTGTGCATGGCCATGTGCCTGAATGAGCGCATAATAAATTGAATTAAAATCTAACTTAATAGCAATGTAACTCAATATAATGGCGCCAAAAGCCACCCCTACCGTAAGGGTCAAAATAATGGCTGTTTTGACAAACTTCTCATAAATCTTGTCCTCTTCGAGTTTTGGGATTTCAATCCGCTCTCCTCCACCCTTTTCAATAGCCTCGTTCAGTTCCTTAACAAGCGTATCATAATCAACTTCATGGGCTTTGGCAAAAAAAGCAATCGGCTCATTTGGCCCGCGAACGCCACCCGCAATAACAAGATTATATTTTCTGAATACTGCAAGGGTTTCAGGATGTGACTCTATGAGATCTTTTATGATGGTATTTCTGTTAATTTCCATAGTCTAGTATACTAACAAAGTTTGCTTTAAAAATTCAAGCAAATTAAAAATTATTTCATAATATATCAATGCCATTTTATAATGTTGTACTGCCATAATGACAGCGACCGTTTTTATAGAGTGAATTATTTAAGCATACGTAACATCAGTGGATATTGCTCACTACGTGAAATATAAATATAAATATATATTTTGGCATTGTGTTTGCTCAAAAGAAAAACATAAATAATGTATTGTATATCGTTTATTTTAATTTTGAAAGGAGCTAATTATGGCTAAGGAATTGATAAAATGGACGCAATTGCCAACCATTTCTTCCATACAGGAGGAAATGAACCGGATGTTTGACCGGTTTTTTAAGGGCGGAGAGTTGCCTGATTTCGGCATGGCTGGCACATGGGCGCCGCCAATTGATCTCTCGGAAACGGCTGATAAGGTTACCGTAAAGGCTGAAATCCCCGGTATGGATCCGAAAGAGATAGACATTTCGATACAGGGTGATACCTTGATGATCAAAGGTGAAAAGAAGGAAGAGAAAGAGGAAAAAGGGAAAAACTTTTACCGAATGGAAAGACGGTATGGAAGTTTTTCTCGTTCCATTGACCTTCCTGCCTCTGTGGATACCAACAAAGTAACGGCAGAGTGCAAGAACGGGGTGCTGGAGATTACTATGCAAAAAAAAGAAGAAGTAAAACCGAAACAGATTTCCGTAAAAGTCGGTTAATGCATAATTACGGGGTTTCAGACCATGCTCGTCTGAAAAATCTTTGAGATTGTGCAAATTATATGTTG
This sequence comes from Candidatus Brocadia sapporoensis, assembly GCF_001753675.2. Classification (GTDB taxonomy): domain Bacteria; phylum Planctomycetota; class Brocadiia; order Brocadiales; family Brocadiaceae; genus Brocadia; species Brocadia sapporoensis. The sequence goes on from NZ_MJUW02000037.1 coordinate 7,327, forward strand.
GGAAGACGGGAGGATGAGATGTTCAGGATCTTCCAACTTCTTATCCTCTCTCTTCACAACCTTTTAAACATTGTAGTATCACGACCCTCCGTTCACAGTTCTCCAACTATTGTAATCTCCATTTCTAAGTTATATCCTAATTTCCGTTTTACTTCATTCCGGACATGTTGAATTAACTGTAATACATCATATGCCGTCGCATTGCCCCGATTGATAATAAAATTTGCGTGTTTTTTCGATACCTCCGCTTCTCCAACACGTTCACCTTTAAGCCCTGCCTGTTCTATTAACCTTCCAGCCCCGACATCCTTTATTTTCTTAAATACCGAACCACAACTGGGAAATTCAGACAATTGCGGCTGCCTGTCGTTGCGCCAAGCCATATTTGCATCCATCACGGCCTGTATCTTTTCTTTTGACCCTCGCAACAATTGAAATGTGATGTCAAGCACTATGTCTTTTCGCTTCTGTAAAATACTCTTGTCGTAACCAAACTGAAAATAATCGACTCCAACGGTGCAAATATGACCTTCTTCTGTAAAAATACGACCGGAACGGACAATCTCCTCAACAAAAACCATCCGCTGTCTGTCGGGAGAGAGAAAATGCAGATTTTGCCATATGGCGCCACCGACTGTGCTTGGAATACCCACAAAGTGTTCGAAACCAGATAAACCCCGGTCCCGGCATTGCTCTATAAGGTTTGCAACCGTCGCACCACTCTCTGCCACAACAATATCGTTGTTAAAGAAGGATATCGTATCTGCCATATTGTGGATGACCAACCCCCGAAACCCCTTGTCAGTTACTAAAATATTTGCTCCACAGCCCAGTAAAAAAAAAGGAATATTGTTACGGCTCGCCTCGAATAAAGCCTGGAGTAATGCGTCAACGGTATGGACTTCAACAAAAAAATCTGACAATCCCCCGATTTTGTAAGTTGTGTACGGCGCTAAGGGCTTGTTTCTTTCCAGATTTGAGATATCCAGTGGCATAGTGCAGTAATCAGTAAGCCGTATGCAGTCAGCAAATAGTAAAATTTTTATTGTTAATTGCCAATAGTCAATTATATACTTTAATTAACCGTTTATTCATTTACCGACAAATTAGCTTATTTGAAGGTTCATTTGCAATAAAAATTTTATATTTCGAAAGGAGATCTGCCATGTTCCACGCGTTCGTGAAGGTCATGCTGGTAAGCATCTGTTTTGGCTTTTTACCGCTAAAAATTTATGCTGTCCCAACATCCGAAGGGACAACCCCTGGTCTCATGGCTTATCTTGAAGGGCTTGATGACTTGTCTCAGGGTCAGTTTCCTGAAGCTGTTGCGGCGTTGTCACGTGCGCTTGAAGCAAGTGGTGATGATCCGGATTACGTGCTCTCCCGGGGAATCGCTGAGACCCTGGCGGAGCAGTTTCAACCCGCAATGAAAGATTTTAAGCGATATCAGAAGCTTGGCGGCAAGGGGCGCGAGGCAGAACTTTGGACATATATTGCGGAAGCAATGAGCGGAACGGTAATACCAGAACACAGCACTCAAGGTCCCCGGAGCTCTCAAGGCAGGGAAGAAGAATTTGAGGGTTACCAAGAGGAGCAAGGATTCGGAATCCCCGGACACATGATTCAGGGACGGGATGACTACCCGACAGCCTACGCATCATTCGTCTATTATGAGATGGCCAATTCTTATGGAAAGGCACGACGGAGCGGAGGCAATATAAAAACCGGCCCCATCCGCGAAAATATGATAAAGGCTGGGCTCTGGTTTGCGAAACGCTTTCTGAAACGGCCAGACCTTGCGCCTGCGCATTTTGCCCGCGCGAAACAATTGCACGAAGCAAAACAATTTGACGCCGCCTTGCGGGAAATTGGTTTTGCCCGCGCAGCCTATCCCGATGATCCGGACGTCCTCTACATCTCTGCGAATAGCTGGCTTTCCCTCGGCAGGCCGGCAACCGCCCGCCGCGAATTTACCCTGTCGCTCACTTACCGCACAAACTTTGCCGCTGCCTACCTCGGCCGCGCCATGGCAGCAGCCCAATGGGGAGACGCCAAGAGAAGCCGAACCGATCTGGAAATTGCCGCCAAACTAGACGCTTCCTCCACAAAAAAATCCCGTTCTTCTATTGAGGCGGAACTCAAAAAACAACATGCCGACGGCACTCCTGATAAGCTTTTAACTGCCCTGGATCAGGCTGCACAAACCGGAGCTCCCCTGGATCAGCTTATTGACCTTGCTAGCAAAGTTCACAAGACTATGGGAGAGAAACGGCTGCGCTATGACGAAACGTATCAGGATAAACTCCGCATCCTCGAAGACGCCGTGCGCGCCCATCCCAAGAACCCTGATGATCTGGCCAGCCTGGCAGAGTATATGTTGTCTGAATCTGACAATCGTGGGGAGTCGGTTGAGCCCCGGCGGGAGACACTTTTCTACCGTTGGCAGGAATCAGCTGAAAAGGAGCGTCTTCGGGCGATTGAAATTCTCGACCGTGCTTTGGCGCTCAGCCCAAAGCATGTAAAAGCTACGATTCAGAAGGCTATTGCATTGAGTATGCTCAGACGGTACGACCAGGCGGAGCAGCTTGCGGATGAGGCATTGAAGTCAGCCGGCAATAATCCTGATGCACTGCGTCTCTACGCGAAATTTCGGTCTATGCGGGCAAATCAGTATTCCGCCGAGGCGTCGAGCCTGAGACAAACACGGTGCACAAGCTCTACTTCCACCGAAACACGATACGACGGCGTATATGAAATTACGACAACAACCTGTTACCCTCCGTCCCCTGCCGATCTGAATCGGGCAGATCAACTCGACACCGCAGCTACCGGGTTGCGTGAGAAGGCACGCGCTGCCATGGAGGCTGCGATCAAGGCAGCCAGGGGCACGGTGGATAGATATCTTATTCAATCAGACCTCCATATATGGTCAGGCAACTATGACGCCGCTCAGCAGACGCTCATGGATGCCGTTAAATTGTATCCTGAGTCTCTGGATGCCCAGGATGCCTTAGTTGATCTTTATGCAAAGACAGGGCAAAATGTGAAGGCAGAAGAGCAGCAATCTGTTGCCCGTCAGATGATCCATACCACTGCGGCTCCTATGCTTCGACTGGCCTGGGATCAAATCACCAAAACCGCCTGGCAGGGGGCGCGGGCCAGGTTGACGGCTGCGCGTCAGATTGATCCGGTTGACGCCAGGATTCCTGCCTATCTTGGAGTGGTCATGGAAGAGGAAGGCAAAACCAAAGAGTCCATTGCCGCTTTCTGGGTTGCACTGGCGCTGGAAGAAGCGCGCCTTTGCCTCGATGAGCCTTCGGCGAACAACGGAACATTTCTAACGCGTAATCCGCTTGATTTCGGCCTGGCCATTCAGTCACGTTTTCATCTTGCACATCTTTTTGAACCGGCTAAAAAGCAGAAAGAGGGGCTCGATCTATACCTTGCGTCTCTCAGATATGAGCCGAGAATGCAGCCGTGTTGGGAATCCTGGCAAATGTTTACCGCCATGCTGCCGGATCAGGAACCCGAAAAAGGAGCAGAGATGATTGCCCCGGTAAATGCAGCAACATTAATCGCAGAAGCCTATCTGCGTGCCGGCAAACTCTTTGCATCCATGGGTAAACAGGATAAGGCGATAGAACAGTTTTCAGCCGCAGCCCGATTGGGGCCGCAACGCATGGCTGGTATTCCTATGGTAGGAAATGCGCAAGGTGACACGAATTTTGGCGGACTAGCCGGGGCGCCGGCCGCAGAGGCATCGTTATATCTTGCCCAGTCCCTTTTGGCAAAGGGTGATACGGAGGGTGCCAGTCGTGCCCTCTACGAAATAGGGAGAACAATCCCTGAACACCTCAGGAATGATCTCAACCAGCTCAATATGGCTATTGCACAAGTTAGTACGCAACAACAGCAGCAGCAGGATCCGTACGAAGGAATGAGTCCGGAACAACGTTCCTCTGCAGATCTCCAGTATCGGCAAAACCGTGAACGTCAGCGGACCGCAATACAGAGATTGATGCCCAAGGCAAAAGTAATTCCGGAGTTGGTTGGCGTATGGGAGATGTCTCCTGACAACAAATTCCTGCCACTGAAGAAAACCCTGACAATCGAGTCGAACGCTAATTTCACGATACTTTCCCAAGGTGAAGGTTCAACTCGCCGGGGAAAAATGGATGTTCCGCAGGCAAGAAATATGACGCAAAGAGGATTGGATAGCGCTGAAGGACAAATGACGATGTATGATGAATCCGGCTCTGTTTCCACCCTGTGGTATGAATTCATCGATCGCAATCGTATGCGGATCACCGATCTGGACGGTACGAAATACGAAGCGCGCCGGATCAGATAAGAGGCTATGTAAAATCAGGTTTTTTTGACCGAAGAGGATGGCTTTAGCCTGTTTCGCTGTTTTTTCAGATATTTTGACTCGTTCCCGTGTTCAGCGTGGACGTTTACCAATGAAAGCAAGAGCCCTGCTTCCGGTACGTCTTTCACCAGACGTAAAATGCCGGCAACGAGCTTACTCTTGCCGCCCAGGTCTTTGACATTTCTGGTCACACCTGAATATCGACAATCTTTCGTTGCAGGTGGCTTTATGCGATTAGGTCGAACAATATCCCCAAACTTGAAAGTTGTTTCTTACTTTACGTGAGCCAGTTTCATGGATGTGGGTATGCAGGTAAACCATACTTGAACCTGAATCTTTGACATCTAAAATAATTTTCAGGATATTTCAACCCTTGATTCTGCCGGTATTCCAGACTCATGGTATTTCAGCATTTCGATAAATGCCTCGATACGGGTCTTCATAGCGCCGTCGAGTGGTCCCGGGCGGTCACAATCAAGGGTAAGAATTGGTAATTGAATATATTTCCTGATAATTTTGTCCTGGATGTGCCGGTGACAGAAACTTTGGACGTAGTGAATAAGCCCTACAATGTTCCTTTGTTTAATTTCTTGTTGCATATCCTCCAGTCGTGAAAAGATATCGTAAGGGTAGGTGTATTGACTGTACTGCTCGACAAGGGTTTTTGTGGGGTAAGGCATAGAGAATTGTCTTTGTACCTCATTGAATACGACATGGGCACCAATAGAAGAAAGAAACGGATAGAGATCTTCGCATATGGGCGGTATGCCTACAACGCCAATGCGAAGGTCGTGCTGAATCGGTTCACGTTCCTGCACGGATCTTAAAAATTTTACTGCACGTTCCTCAAAAACTGCATAATCTCCCATCATATCGCTGGTGGATACCGTCCAGATATGATTTTCTTCACCCGTTACGGTATTTTCAACCCAGGTGAGTCTATCAATTTCATGTACCTTTGCCCGTATAGCATCCAAACATTCTTTCATCTCTTCTGTCTTTGAATATTCTATGCTCAGATTATTGGCAAGCCGCACCAACTGGTCATGCAAGAATCTCTTATCCGCCCTGTCGTGTGGATATGCAAAAGGGATGGTTTCAATACCTTCCGACTGAAGAATCTCCATGAGTGCCTGGTTATTACTACAATCTCCCTGGACTACGCTGATGACCTTACGGATATGGTATTTCCTGGCTGCCGAATAGATGCCTTTGATCCAGGCACAGATGTTTCTGGGAATGCCTGCCGATTCTGCATCTTCCACCATTTTGTATGCATGCCCGTCGCATATGAAAATATTATTCAGATCTATCGGTAAATAGCCGGCGGCAAAGACGATTTCAATGGGAATGGTTGATGTAATTCCAACAATTCTATCCAAAGGGAGGTCTTCCATAATGGGAAGCGCCGGAAGCAAATTGTCATTAAATTTTAGATTCATGATAAAAATTACAAATTCAATTTTTTACATCTTTACTCCAATCACCTCAAGCAATTCCTTATCCCCCAGCACGATCTCTGTTAGGGACTTTCCGTGCAGTCTGCTCTTTTTTCCCCCTATTTACGAGGAAGCCGGAGAAGACCCTTGCTGGCAGCCAGTTCTCATTTTTCTTGAAAACCGGTTACTTCGGGTATTGGAGCGAGCAGAGCCACGGGTTTGCCTCTATCGGTAATTACAACTTCTTTGCCCTGCTTTACCCTCTTCAGATAGCGAGTAAAGTGATCCCTTATTTCCCTTGACACCCTTTTTTAACATAAGAGTATTGCTCCTTTATATTGCGTTCATAACGGTTATTTTAATATTGTTTACACTGAAGTTCAACGAAAACAATACCAGGCGCTAATTAAGGCAAAGAATGTTGATCAGTTTAACTTATTTTAGAGATCTTTCAGGTGTTTTCTTAATCTTTGACAAAGGATGCGAAATAGCCTGATAATTAGGAAGTCTAATATAGAGATGTTAGGTGCGGATGGCCGGGATAGAAGAATAGATGTAAGGACACGGTGACAAAAATTACCACCCCTGAAGTTGTTGTCGCATATTCACCGTGCTCTCGGAAAATGTTTCTCCTTCTTTGCTCGAAAGAGCAGGGAGTGCCCCATGAGTAGACACGTTTGCTCGAAGAACATGCATACCAAAACCGCACAAATACCTGAATCGTTTCGGGCAAGAGTACCCAGGTGTAAACGCTGAGGATGTACTTCTGAAAATCCCGCTCAGATTTCACGATTTAGCGGCTGACTGCGGCGCACTCACGGAAATGCGCCATGGTTTATCTCCTGGCAGTCATAGTTACAAGCCAATAATTCAGGAACACATCAGGTCACGAAAGAGCAGAAGCTTGCCCTCTTGTTTGTCGGATATGTGCCCGGGCAATTGCAAAACAAGTTGCCTGCAGTTAGAACAATCGCGAGCGCGAACGGCCGAGATTATAAAGCAAGATGGAATTCCCGCGAGTAATCCTTGACATGTTCACCCAGGATATCGTCGTTTGCCATATTGATTAAATCCTGATCATCATAGTTGCGTGTGCACGTTTCCGTTCTTAATGCTAACTGCGGAATTAGTACTGCGCTTTACTTTTCTTTAATAATGGAATTTGATTAACGGGTTGTCGTCTTACCCACAATTTTTCGAGTACTAACTCTAACTCTTCAATATTTACCGGTTTTGCAAGGAAATAGTCTGCACCGCATTTTGTAACTTCTGCAGCCATTTTTTCAGAACTGTATGCCGTAATAACCACGATTGATATTGGTGTCTTTCTTTTTCGCACTTCGTGTATCAGAGACAATCCACCGATGTCAGACAGCTTCATGTCCGTTAAAATGATATCAAATTTTTCCTTAGAGAGGAGATTTAAAGCTTCGTAACCCGACAGAACACCAGAAACGGAAAATCCATCACGCACCAATATCTTTACCAGTCCATCAAGTGTATTTTTATCATCATCTACCAGGAGCAATCTTGGCTTTGTCATCGAAATGATATGAAATAAAAATTAAAATAATATCAAAGTTTTTAATGGCAAAAATAATGGACGATGATGACATTTTGTGAAATTTCTGTTTACATATAGTAAACGGAATAAATAAGTATACATACAAGTGTCATTGCGAGGGCGACAGCCCGAAGCAATCTCCAGCGTCTAAATTGTTTCATTTTAGCTCATAATGACAACTTTCTTTTTACGTTCACGGTAGATGACATCAATCCCCTGTTTCTCATAATACATTTCCTCTCTAATTGCTACAAACTGTACTTTATGCATCCTGTTGGGCAGAACTGTGCCGCCCGCTTTATGTCCTCACCATGGGCAGCAATATCAATCTCTGTCTTTACCTGTGGCCCGACATTTTCCACGAAAACAAAAACTTTCGGCGCCTCCTCGGCGCACATTGCACACTTTATACAATCACCCTCAAACCAGACCAAAGGCATATTATTCACTTCCTTTCGTATTACAATGCTTTCCCCCCCGCCGAGGAAGAAAGCGCGTGGGGGATAAGCATTTGACTACTCAAAATTCATTCAGGTCGAAATCTTCACTTCATTACATCCAGATCCCAAAATAATCGATATGATAAATATCTATAATTATCCAGAAAAGTTTTGTCCAGGCGGTTGTAATCCTGCGCAGCTTCTCCGGATCATTTTTTAGCTCCCTGGCGAAGAGATTAAACAAATATTGGTGTATGTAACCCCAGAGAGCGAGATTCAGCCTCACGGGTATGTAAAGGTCTTCAAAGCCAAAGATCGGCACATGTACAGCGCCAACCCAGCGGACAAAATTCCAGAACTCTTCATCCCATTTACATTCTAATACTTTCAGCAGAAATCTTTGCTGTCTTGCCCTGCGGATATCCACATATTCCTTTGCTATTTTCCCATTTTCATCCCTGAACCACCTTGATAACCATGGGTCGTTTATCAGCTTTTCATAATAGATATGATCAAGGATTGCCTTAAGGTTTGCAGCTATAATATCTTTTGATTCCTTAATGGCTTCCGTGTCCTTATCTGTAAAGTCCACACACTGAGCCATATATTCGTAACGTTTCATTATGTCCAGGCTCGTGTCCCTGTAAAGATTCCAGGCCTTGTTAAATTCGGGAACTTCCAAAGCGGAATTGCGCTTGCCGGACGGCATCTTCTTTTCTGCTTCCATCGGAAACATTTTCATATAAGCATTTGACATTATTGACATGGTATATAGTTGCTCCTTCATTAAAAAAAGACACTGTTTTACAATTAAAATTATCCGTTGTTTTTACTATACGATACTTCGATAAAAATGTATTAAATCCGTGTAACACTCAAACTTCAAAAGATAGATTAAATTACATTCGCAACTCCTTTCTGGGGAAATATCCGGTTTTATCATTTCAATCTAAAACACTTACCATAAAAAAATTCGAGCGTGCATCGCTATAATAAAATTCTTGTCGTTTCTCGAAAGAACAAATACGATACCAACAAAGAATTGATAATCGTCTAATAGTTATAAGTGGTTGTTTAGAAAAACATTAGAGTTGATGATATTTTTTGAAGATGAGATTAAAAGAAAAAAATGCTTAATGGAAATGAATGTAAAACGAAAAATTTGCGGGAATCGTGGTGTGATGTTTAAAAAGGCTTTAAAAAATTTCGCTGCTAACTCCATTCTTTCACTTTATACTCAATCTTTCTCGTGGATATTCCCAGTATTTTAGCGGCCTCTTTTTTACTACTGCGGGTCATAAGAAGCGTCCTTTGAATGATCTCTTTTTCAGCTTCTTTTAATGAGGTACCCAAAGGGATCTTGATTATTGCTATGTCTTCCTTGATTGGAACTATATTTTTTGGCAAATAGTCCACAGGGATCGTGCCCTTTTTACAAAGCACAACAGCTCTCTCAATAACATTCTCCAGTTCTCGTACATTGCCCGGCCAGTGATATGCGCACAGCGCATCCATTGCTTCCGGGGTAAATTCCATAATTTCCCTTTTATATTTTTTTGCATATTTAATGATAAAGAAATGAGAAAGAAGGGAAATATCCTCTTTTCTTTCCCTCAAGGGTGGCAAGTGGATGGTTATAACATTTAAACGATAAAACAAATCCTCCCGAAACCTTCCTTCAGAAACTTCTTTTTCAAGGTCCCGATTGGTTGCTGCAATCAGCCTGACATCTACCTTTATGGTCTTTTCTCCACCAACACGCTCAAATTCACCTTTCTCCAGAACGCGAAGCAGTTTCACCTGCACTTTGAGGCTCATCTCCCCCACCTCATCCAGAAAGAGCGTACCTCCATCCGCCATTTCAAATCGTCCTCTTCTTAATTGAACAGCACCCGTGAATGCCCCTTTTTCGTGGCCAAAGAGCTCGCTTTCCAGTACGCCTTCCGATAAGGCGGCGCAATGCAAGGCTACGAAAGGCGTGCTGGTCCTATCGCTTTGATAATGAATAGCATTTGCCACGAGTTCCTTGCCCGTCCCTGTTTCCCCCAGGATCAGGATTGAGGCTGTACTGGGAGCAACATCTTCGATCATTTTAAATATACGGTGCATCTGTGGGGTGCTTCCAACCAGTTCAGAAGATTTGTACTTGCCCTTTAATTTCTCCTTTAACAATCGGTTTTGGGCAATGAGCTGCTGGCGCTCCCATAGTTTTTCCAATACCAACTCTAACTCTTCAATATTCACGGGTTTCGTCAGATAATCGTCTGCCCCGCATTTTATAGCCTCTACAGCAGTTTTGACCGAGCTATAGGCAGTGATAACCACAATTGCCACCGGTTCGTCCTTTTTTCGTAGTTCATGAATCAGGGACAACCCCCCCATGCCAGGCAGCTTCATATCTGTAACGACAATATCAAAGGTTTTTTTGGAGAAGAGATTTAAGGCCTCATAGCCGGACAGGGCACCAGCAACCGGATATCCGTCATGTGCTAATATCTTCACCAGGCCGTCGAGTGCCGCTTTATCGTCATCAATTAACAATATTCTGGGTTTTGTCATGGGTTAATATTAAGGGATTTCAATCTTTGCTGTAAGGGCGAGACATTTGTCGATATTAGGTTCGAATACAATTTTACATGCCGGATAGCAAATGCTTCACCCCTTCGTGTAATCGCAAACAAAGTCGCCGAAGGCTTAACTTACGTTTAAAATTTTAAAGTTTTTCACTGTGCCATTTATCTCCCCCTCTAAATTCCCTCCCGGGAGGGAATTTGGGGGGAGGATGAAAAGTCGTTGAGCTTTTGTCTTTTAAAATCCAACCTGATTTCCTACTCGTTTTGCGCCCCGTACACCTAACTAACTCATGGGGAGCGCGATCACAAATTTGCTTCCCCCGGATGAGGTTTCTAACCGTATTATACCTCCATGGGCATGAACAATGTTTTGTGCAAAGGAAAGCCCCATCCCGGTACCACCGTCTTTTGTAGTATAAAACAGGTGAAAAATCTTATCCCTGATCTCTTCCGGTATCCCGTGTCCGGTGTCCTGACAGGAGATACATATTTCATGATCGATACGCTTTGTGCTTACCCGCAACGTACCCCCATCCGGCATTGCCTCAATACCGTTAATCATGATATTCAAAATTGCCTGCTTCATCTTATCTCTGTCTACCATTACTTTGGGAAGCCCATTCGTTATTTTTGATTTTATTTGAATGCCATATAATTGCGCCTGGGGCAGGAGCAAAGAAGTAATCTCGTTAAGGATATCACCCACATCAACCGCACTTTTATTGAGTTCTCCCGTTTTTGAAAAATGCAAACACTCTTCGACAAATCCGCTTAAACGATCGAGTTCCTTCTGAACGATTGAAACAATTTCCAGCAAATCTTTTTTTGCCCCATGGTTGAGTTTCTTTACATCGTGTATCTCCCGTTCCAGCACCGTCATCTGGATATTCATGGCATTTAAAGGGTTTTTTACCTCATGTGCCAGCTCGGCAGCAAATGCCCCGAGTGTTGACAGGGTTTTTGACCTGAGAACCTCATCCGAATACTTTTTCATTTTACTAATGTCTTCAATTATAGAAATAATATGCGTCTGCTTACCCTCTTTATTTTTTATAGGGGAAACGCTCATTTTTACCCAGGATTCCGTTCCGTCTCCCCGCCTGATCAGGAGTTCCCTTGAACCCTGGGAAAGTCCACCATGAAAAATTTCCATGCCAGGACAAAATTTTTCTGTCAAACACATACCCGTGGAGGTATGACACAGAAAAATATCGCCGCAATCTTTTCCAATAACCTCTGCTCGCGACCATTTTGTTATCTCTTCACAGGCCTGATTGAAGAATACCACCCGACGGTTGGCATCTTGTATCATAATGCCTTTGCCAACACAATCTAATGCCTGATTTATGACATGTGTTAAAGTATCAGTATTTTCCATAAGTAGTAATAAGCCTATCAAAATTTTTCTAAAAGTAAATGTCAAAAAAGATGATTTTGTGTGTGCCAGAAAACCAAAGCGAATAATGGGAATCAGGAATAATATGACCATGGATTCCGTTTGAGAAAAGCCGACGCAGAATATGCCGAATTTTTTGTAACTATTCAGCGAAACGGATGGTGAGAGAGAATATTTTCTCAGAATAGTTAGG
>NZ_MJUW02000058.1 GCF_001753675.2 Candidatus Brocadia sapporoensis
CTACAGGGTTAACCGTCATTGCATAACGATATGCTATAATAATGACATCCCTTCGGGATTACAGAATCAATATTTTGATCACTCATAGGGTTTGTGAACGAAAGTACGCTGAATAGTTACCTCGTAACTGCATTTTAATTTTCACCCGTCCAGGGCAACGACTTCCATGTAATAACCGTGCGGGTGGAGGGCAAAGACGTAATCAGCATCAATGGCTATCATACGCTACAAGACTATGTCGTCTTCATAAACCATCTCTTTCTAAAGAAATTAGGCTTGTCGCTTCGTCACCGCTAAATTGTTTGCTATAGTTTCTTCTGTTCCAACAGGGAGTTAGGTTTTCCGGTATTGTTGCGTTCAACTGAGTAAGATCAAGGGTCTGGCCCGGATCTACATCATCTTTGTTGAACCGTTGGCTCATGCGGGTTTACCGTGTAAAATCCTTTTTGACGAGTTTTACACTTCATCCCGCTCTCCTCTGCCTGAGGTGGGTTTGGTTGCACTGTAGTCGTATCAGGAGGTGATATGCTAGTTTCACGCACAAAGATTTTTAAGTGTTTGACAATTATGCCCGCAATTTGTTAAAGATAATAAAGGAGTTTTTTTAATATTCATTACACCTCTCACAAGATATTAACAAAAGGAATATAATGAACATGATAAAAAAAATTTGTATTTCCATGATCGTTCTTTTTTTCGTTTCAAAGGCATCGTATGCGTTTGAGACCGGTACCCTTCGCGGAAGAGTTGTCGATGGTTTTGGCAAACCCATTGCATTGGTAAATATTGAGTCTTTATCCGATGGATTAAAATCGAAAGCCACTTCCGATTCAACAGGGATGTTTTCTGTCAATTATAATGCCGGAAATGTTAAGCTTACCTTTACTAAGGAAGGTTATGTCCCGGCTTATATACCAATTCCCCTTGATGAAAAAACGGATTTTTCCTTAGATGATATTACTATATGGAAAATACCCCCTCATGGCGGACTTTTTTTCGTGGGTGAAAGTGACTATTTAGAAATGAACAAGGCAGAATACTACTATGAAAGCAGCAGCAAGGAAAGACGTTTTTACGTAAAAGGCACGCCAACGGTAATTAAAGGTCGGGCATTAAGGATCATCGATTTTCAAACAGATAGCCCTCTTGTGACAGGAAAGACGTTGTATCAATTGGATTCAAAAGGTTCGGTAGGGAGTATAATCTTTTATCCTTCACAAAAATATATACTCAACAAAGAGGAGGATTCCTACACGAAAATTGCTGACAATGTAGGCCTCAGAAAGCTAAATCTGCCGCCCGGGCGTTATTTTTATTGTACTGGCGAGATTACCATACGGTCAAAAGTTGGTTATGGATTCTTCTTTGAAATAACGTCATAACGCAGCAAAGCCGTAACCAAATTCCCCCTATCGATCGACTAACCCTTCGGCAGGCCCAGGATGTTGCGCCGTGCAGGGAAGAGGGGTGTAAAAAACTTGCAAAAAAGAAAGATTTCGTGCGGTAATACTCTGGAGATGAGGATTATTTCCGGGCTTCGGTTTTTCCGGAAATAATTTTTCTTAGCTCTTCTCCATCAACGACCTCCTTCTCCAGAAGAAGTTTTGCAAGAACTTCCAGGCGGTCTCTGTTTTCCGTGAGAATACCTTTTACCCTGGTATGTGTTTCGAATATAATCTTCTTGACCTCATTGTCGATGTCTTTTGAGACATCTTCACTCAATTCACGACTCATGCGATAACCGAGCTCCAGAAATTGCGGTCTTCTCCCATTTTGGAATGTCATTGGTCCCAGTTTTTCGCTCATGCCGTATTCCCGAACCATGCTCATCGCAATATCTGTTGCCCGTTCCAGATCATTCTGTGCTCCTGTCGAGATTTCATTAAATTTAATCTCTTCTGCTACGCGACCGCCCAGAAGTACGGCAAGCCGGTCTAATAATTCCGATCGCGTCAATAAATAACGGTCTTCCGTAGGCAATTGTAAGGTATATCCAAGGGCAGAAATCCCGCGCGGAATGATAGAGATCCTGTGGACTTTGTCAGCGCCCGGAACCGATTCTGCTACTAAGGCATGGCCAGATTCATGATAAGCAATGATCTCCTGTTCCTTCCTGCTCATAACCTTTTTTTTCTTCTCAAGTCCGGCAATTACCCGATTGATTGCCTCTTCAAAACTATCCATTCCCACGCCGTCTTTTCCCATACGTGCGGCGAGAAGCGCAGCTTCGTTGACCACGTTGGCCAGGTCTGCGCCGACAAACCCGGGTGTCCGCGCAGCAATAATCTTAATGTCAACGTCCTTTCCAAGTTTCACGTTTTTGCAGTGCACCTTGAGTATTTCTTCGCGCCCTTTGATGTCCGGTCTGTCGACAAGGATGTGTCTGTCAAATCTTCCGGGTCTCAATAATGCCGGATCCAGTATTTCCGGCCTGTTCGTTGCAGCCATGAGGATGACGCCTTTTCTTGTGTCAAATCCATCCATTTCAACGAGCAACTGATTCAGGGTGTTTTCACGTTCTTCATGCCCGCCGGATATCGGCGTCGCAGCCCTCACCTTTCCCAGGGCGTCAATTTCATCGATAAAGATGATACAAGGCGCCTTCTCCTGACCCTGTTCAAATAAATCCCTTACCCGGGCAGCGCCTACACCCACAAACATCTCGACAAATCCCGATCCGCTTATCGAAAAGAAAGGCACCTTCGCTTCACCGGCAACTGCCCTGGCAAGCAATGTTTTGCCCGTGCCCGTGGGCCCCACCAGCAACACCCCTTTGGGTATCTTTCCACCTAATCGCTGATATTTTTGCGGGTTTTGTAAATAATCGATAATCTCTTTTAATTCTTCCTTGGCCTCATCCACGCCAGCCACATCATCAAAGGTAACCCCGGTATCTTTATCGATATAGGGCTTGGCCCGGCTCTTACCAATGGACATCAGCCCTGCCCCTGGTGCGCCTTTTCTTGTGCGCGCCATCAGGATTAAAAATATAATCATCGGAATGAACCATAGTAAAAATAGACTTTGGCTCCATCCACTGTCGTTTGCTGCAGAAAATTTTACATTGTGCGCTATCAGTTCCTTAATCAGTTCTGTATCTTCGACCTTTACGGTTGTTATGCTTTTTTTTGACTTCTGGCCTCCTTCCGCTTTCAAAACAGCCTTGATAGTCGTAGGATTTATAATCACTTCTTCAAGTTTGTCCTGTGAGACCAGTTTTTTGAAATCGCTGTAAGGTATTTTTTCTGTCTCTGAAAATATTGCAAATGCATTACGGTGCATCGCGAGGAGGATCAGAAAGAAAAAAAATACGATAAAGATGCGGGCGAGATGTCTTTTGATCATGTTGTCCAGTTCAATAAATTCTGCTTTTTTGAAAATGAAATGTACTATATCAAACAGTTGCCGTATCTTGCGTAACTATATCAGATTATACACGCCATTAGCAACGCAGAATTTTATTTGTCATTTTGGATTTCAAATCTTATCGGTATAATTAATAAAATTTGCGTTTTTTTGAATCAACCGGGTTTATAGCGGGTGTATAGAAAAAGAGAAACAACGGTTTAAAATGTAAAAAACAGGTGTTTGTTTAAAATTTGGATTTTATATCTTATGTTCCAGCCACATTATATTAGTTTGTATAGAACAGGCAGCCTCGATGAAAGAATTGAAGAGGCGCGAAAATTATTACACGATTGCCAGATATGTCCGCGCCGGTGCCGGGTTAACCGCTATAAAAATGAATTAGGGGTATGTGGGATTGGTAAGTTACCAAAAATTTCCAGCTATAATCCGCACTTCGGAGAAGAACCGCCGCTGGTGGGTACTCATGGCTCAGGCACAATCTTCATTACCTCGTGTAACTTAGGCTGCGTATTCTGCCAAAATTATGAGATCAGCCATCTGAGAGATGGATATGAAGTTTCTTTTGAACGGCTTGCGCAGATGATGATCGAATTACAAAACCGGGGCTGTCATAACATCAATTTTGTTACACCAACCCATGTCGTACCGCACATACTCGAAGCGCTTCCTATCGCCATCAGAGAAGGGTTACACATCCCGCTCGTTTACAATACCGGCGGCTACGACCTCGTGGAAACCCTGCAATTGTTGGACGGGGTTTTTGATATCTACATGCCGGATTTTAAATTTTCTGATAGTGATGTTGCCGCCAAATGGTGCAAGGCCAGGGACTACCCTCAGGTGGTCATGGAAGTTATCCGGGAGATGCACAGACAGGTAGGCGACCTCATGGTAAACGACCGTGGTATTGCGGAACGGGGGCTCATCGTCCGGCATCTGGTTATGCCGAACGGATTGGCGGGAACTCGCAAGGTCATGCAATTTCTTGCCCAAAATATTTCTTCCCATACCTACGTAAACATTATGGATCAATATCATCCCTGTGGTCTTGCCCGCAAATATCCGGAGATCAACCGGCGTATTAACGAGAAGGAATTCGAGGTTGCCCTTCGCATAGCCCGCGAAGAAGGTATCACCAGGTTAGCCGGTCAGGCAATTTAACATGGTTATTTCGCCCTCGTCCAAATTAAATTTACGGTATCGGAATTTTCATTGTATTTGCGGGGTGGCATGGACAAACGTGTTTGTCCATGGTGTTTGAATTTATGCACGGGTTTTGGTTTTATCGCACGGACAAACGAGTTTGTCCGTGCCACCCTGTAACTCAAGATATAATCCGCCAGGGGGCCAACAAATCCTTGTTTTGTGCGGCCTCTGATGAATGTCTACAAGCTAAAACCTGGAGTTTTGAGCTGCTGCTTCTACAAGAGATAAATGTCCGTATTGGACACCCATGATAGTTTTTATTTGACAAAAATACAGAAAATGTTAAAAATGTGCTAATTTCGGCAATAAAAACATTCGATAAGGGCAAACCCCGAGTGATCGGGGGACGCAAAGGGAAGGGTCTTTCAACGTACAGGGACGTACGGGGGCACAGAGGCAGTGTCCCTTAACACATTAAGGAAATGGCTTTAGAAAAGACAGCCTTACTGACGAAGATGTTTTCACGAATATCTTTGCAGTAAGGCTTTTTTGTTTTCAAAAACAACAGGAGAAATGGAGGGGTGTGGGATGAAAAGGGCGAGTAAGTGTTTTGCAGTGCCGGCAGTCCTTTTGTTGTCATTATTTTGGTTGCAGGGTTTCCTCGCTGCGCAGGAGGGTATCGGCAAACTATCCCCCGTCCCGGTAAGCCAGAAACAGGAGAAGGCAGAGGTTATGCAAAAGGCCCAAAAACTCCGGATGCCTTTTATCGTCAATGAAGGGCAGGTGGATGAAGACGTGGCTTTTTACTCAAAAACATTCGGAGGTACGGTGTTTGTGACAAAGAGTGGTGATATCGTATATTCGTTACCAATGGCAGCACATGCGTCCCCGCTTACGTATTACGATATTGATAAAAATGAGACAGGATATACAGGATTAACCGGATTTTTTAGGAAAGAAGGTCAATGTATTGTGCATCGCATCTTGTGTACCATGTATCCATATTGCACCTGGAATTTTCCAGTTCATTGTTCTGAAACGAATCCCCCTGTTCATTATTCAGAATCAAATTTCCCCACTTGTCATACAGAATCAAATCTTCCCCTTTGTCATACAGAATCAAATTCCCTCGTTTGTCATTCTGAGCGGAGCGAAGAATCTTACATAAACAATTCACAGTTTGAGATTCTAAATCCAAAATCCGCAATCCAAAACTTGTCCCCGACTTCGATGGGGGATCAAAAATTAGCCGGTGTTGTCCTCCGTGAAGAATTTATCGGCGCTAAGGTTTCCGGGGTAAAAGGCGAGGGCGAGTCTGTAACAAAGGTCAGCTATTTCAAGGGAAACGACCCATCCAGGTGGAAGAGCAACATCTCCACGTATGAACGGGTAAATCTTGGGGAGATTTATGAGGGGGTTGAACTCAAATTAAAGGCGCATGGAAATAATGTGGAAAAACTCCTTTATGTTAAACCAGGGGCAGACCCGAATCAGATCAAGATCAGTCTGAGCGGCATACAACCTTCTGGAAATCCTCCCCCTTTATCCCCCTCCGTGAGGGGGACAGGTGGTTGTCCCCCGCTGGCGGGGGCAGGGGGTGGAATGGGGGCACGGGGGTTGTGGGTAAATGAATATGGTCAGCTTGTGGCAGAGACTGAGCTTGGGGCGGTAAAATTCACAAAACCCATAGCCTATCAGGAAATTGATGGGAAGAGGGTGGAGGTGGATGTAGCATATCAAATTGAAAACTGCAAGATACAAAATGCAGAACAAGGAATAACACACCCCTTACCCCTCTCAAGAGGGGAATATAAAAGCCCCCTATCGGGAGAGGAATGCAGAAATCCTCTCTTGGGGGAGGAATGTAAAAGTCCCCTCTTGGGAGGGGATTCAGGGGTGGGTAACTCCGAATGCCGAAATCTGAAATTTGTAAGTTCCCAGAAAACACGGACAAATAATCCCTGCTCAAAACATACAGGGACAGGTTTTGTCCATGCCACCCAGCCAGAAACTAAAAACTCTTCCACTCCCAACTCCGAAACTCCCCAACCCACTTACGGCTTCAAGGTCGCCTCGTACGACCGCACAAAAGACCTCATCATCGACCCCCTGCTGGCATCCACGTTCCTGGGAGGGTCTGGTGTTGATTATGGTTTTTCTCTCACCCTCGACACAAGCGGGAACGTATATGTGGCGGGGGCGACTGCTTCAACAGATTTTCCGACGACGAGCGGGGCATATTATAACGCTTGTAATGGTTCTTGCGATGTCTTTGTATCGAAGTTTGACAGTGGATTAACGAGCCTGCTGGCATCCACGTACCTGGGTGGGTCTGGTTATGAGGCGGGTCGTTCTCTCACCTTGGACACAAGCGGGAACGTATATGTGGCGGGGGAGACTGCTTCAACAGATTTTCCGACGACGAGCGGGGCATATGATACCTCTCTCAATGGTATTGATACCTTTGTCTCGAAGCTAGACGGTGGATTAACGAGCCTGCTTGCCTCCACCTTCCTGGGCGGGTCTATTAGTGAAGGGGGTAATTCTCTCACCCTCGACACCAGCGGGCATGTATATGTGACGGGGTATACTAATTCAACAGACTTTCCGACGACGAGCGGGGCATATGATACCTCTCTCAATGGTATTGATACCTTTGTCTCGAAGCTAGACGGTGGATTAACGAGCCTGCTTGCCTCCACCTTCCTGGGCGGGTCTATTAGTGAAGGGGGTAATTCTCTCACCCTCGACACCAGCGGGCATGTATATGTGACGGGGTATACTAATTCAACAGACTTTCCGACGACGAGCGGGGCATATGATACCTCTCTCAATGGTATTGATACCTTTGTCTCGAAGCTAGACGGTGGATTAACGAGCCTGCTGGCCTCCACGTACCTGGGCGGGTCTGCTTATGAATATGGTCATTCCCTCACCCTCGACACAAGCGGGAACGTATATGTGACGGGGGAGACTTATTCAACAGACTTTCCGACGACGACCGGGGCGTATGATACCTCTTTTAATGGTAATAATTATATTGAGGATGTCTTTGTCTCGAAGCTGGACGGTGGATTGACGGGCCTGCTGGCGTCCACGTACCTGGGTGGGTCTGGTAGTGAGGGAGTTCGTTCCCCCACCCTCGACACAAGCGGGAACGTATATATAACAGGGTATACGAATTCACCAGACTTTCCGACGACAAGCGGTGCATATGATACCTCTCATAATGGTGGTGGTTATGATGTCTTTGTCTCGAAGCTGGACGGTAATCTTTCCGCATTTGCTGCAACCACACCTACCCCTTCGCCCACGCCGTCACCGACGCCAACACCAACACCGTCCCCTACTCCCACACTTTCACAATCACCACCCTTTGGTCTGACCATTATCACGCACGGGTACCAATTGGCTGGGAACTTGACAAAAATTCCATCTTGGGTAGATGAAATGGCTGAAGCTATAGCAAATCGGTTTGGGGGGTCCAATACCATGCCTATTTATACCATGAAAATAATTAAAGATGGATCAGGGCAAATAATAGCTGAAGACCCTAAAGTTACTTCTGCTTCTGATTTTAAATCAGCCGGTGGCGCTATTATTAAAATAGACTGGACTGATCTTAGCTGTATTGATACCTGCATTGAAACGGCTTCAACGACTTTAGTTGGTGATGCGATTTTTACAAAACTTGGAACAGATTTGTCAGGCGCCTGGCTCCAAGTGCCAATCCATCTCATAGGCCACAGCCGGGGTGCATCTGTTAACTCACGACTTGCATACGACCTGGGAGCGCATGGAATATGGGTGGATCACTTCACGACGCTGGATCCACAACCAGTTACAAGCTTCGGTGATTTCAAAGTTAAAGCATGGAAAAACGTACTATTTGCAGATAATAATTATCGTCGTAAAGATACATCTGCTCCACCATATGGTGAGCACGTAGCTGGCACCTACGAGAGAAAGCTCAATGGCATTGTGAAGGGTGATGGATACCCTTGCGACGACTCAGGGGTCTTCGGTAATGGGACAGCGCATGAACAGGTTCATACTTATTATCACGGGACGATACTTGGTGACGATGCTTGCGTAGACCATGTGCTTGTTCAACCTGAATGGTATGAACCAAAATATCCAACTCGTAAAACAGGATATTATTTTAGTCGAATTGGCAAGGGAGACCGTTATTCATCAGATGATACAGGCTATTTACCACTCATTCATCCAGGGGATGGCTTACACTACCGATTGATTGCGTCAAACAAAGATAACAGAGCGGACTTAGATTTATCGAATAATTATCCTGCCTGGCCCAACGCGACATTCAAACCATTCGAAAACGAAGATGACTATAACGTGCACGTTGGGGAAAAAGTTGATTTCACCTATTATTACCAGGATGCTGGCAGCAATCTTGATATTATGTTTGCCTTGGATAATGACACAAACCCATTTAACAATTCCAACAATAACTATTATAAAGAAATTGGTAGTCATCCTGGTAAAACTAAAAGAGGAACCATTAGCGCCAAAACGAAATTTAGTTGGGTTCCCACGGATGCCGATATTGGAACTCATTATGTCCAGATCAAGGCCACGGATGCTGACGGACATGTGCGCTATGATTACCTGCTCAACAAGAGCCTGACTATCAGCCAGACGGAAATAAAAGCGTCTCCGAAAACCCTCAAGCTCAAGACAAAAAAGAGTAATGATGTAACGGTGACGATGACAGGCAGTAAAGATCTCCCAGTTGTAGGCGAAACGGTAACTGCCAAGATTCTTAAGTCGGGTACAAAGCATATATCGGTCTCACCGCAAAGTTCAGATACAGACACGAACGGTCAGGCCGTATTTACCATTACGTCTACGAACAAGACCGGTGATGCAAAGGTCAGATTCGAGGCTGCTAGCGTGGGGACGACAGTAAAAGTAAGGGTTGTAAAGTAAAACGGCTTCCTGTGCGGGTTCACCCATTATAAGGAAGTTTTATGGCTATGCGTAGGCTCCATAGCTAAAAAACGGTATTTGTGGTCATTAAAATTATGAAAGAGTATCCAACAGAAAAGAGTCAACAGGATAAAATCGAGCGAATGAGACAAGAGCAAATAAACCACGAAAAAGCATTGCTTCCTGAACGTTGCGAGGATTGGGAAAGACATGAACATGCCCTAAGACTTGATCCTCTGAAATGGATTTCCGAAACAAAATATAGATCCCCGGAATGTGCGGATAATAAAGCATGTTGCATACATTGGCTTAAACTTATCATGGGAGAATTGGCAGATAATGGCATGGGGATACTGCTTTTTTGGATACAGTGCCGTGAAGTAGCTGGTGAATATGAGACAGAAGTTATTATGCAGATCATGACGGATATCCTTACAAAAAAGGAAAAGCACAAGGTCATGATGACCATTGTTGATAAATACTATGATACAAAAGAAGCGTGGGAGAGTTATGTTCGCGGTGGCAAACCATATCGTATGCAAATTGATTATCTTCGGATGAAAGAATGTAAAGAAAGGTTGTCCAAAGCCTTTGGTCTGACAGACGATGCATTGAAGATGTACGAGGTAGCGCGAAAGAAGAGGATAAAACGATTAGTCGTAAAAGAAAGAAGGGATACTATTAAAGAAGACAAAGGTTTTTCCATGCCGCAAGTTTGCAGTGATATAGGCAGTCATAGAGCGGATGAAGTGGAAAAGATGTTTGAAAAACGCGGGTCTCTTATTATTTCATTATTCATGTTTGACAGACACACATTTACGTCTTCTTTCGGTGAAAAAATTTGTTGTAGGTACAAGTTGGGGCTCATTCTAAAAGAACTGTTAAGGAATGAAGGCCTTGTAGATTATATAAACCACATAATTTCAACGAAACGCCTCTTAAAATATCAACCGAAGCAATTGCGCATTTACTTGGGAACTGAAATGAAAATATTGCATGAATGTGATCGAAATAAAGTTATGGAATGTCTGGGCGACCTTTATACTGAGACGGGACTAAAATTACAAAAAAATGAGCGGGAAGTGAACTGCCCTGTACCTGAAAATGTCTATCTCTATATTTCTTATTTGGAAAATCAAAAAGAACTTCACGAAAGGAAAGAACGTTTGTCTATTTTAACCAGGCTTATTCGCAAATTAAGTTAAAAATAATTTTGACAGGAGTAACAGGATAATCAGGATGAGTTATGGCCAGATTTTCACATGGCGTGATCAAGTCTTTGAAAAAAGTAGAGTTTTTGGGATGCCCTAAAAACTTCGGCTGGATGATGGAAAGATTTGATCGATGCTGAGGAGCTAAAAAGAAATATTTGTAATGATCTCAAAGAAAATAAATGGTGTTCATACGTAATTTTTTTAGATACTGAAAGATTTTGGGAGGTCTTAAAATGATAAAACTACAAATACAATCCGACACAAAGGATAGTGTCCTGGATATTGTCAGGGCTGCTATTTCTGCTGAAATTAAAAGACTAGAAATCGGCCTGGATAAGACGGACAAGCAGATTAAAGAATATGAAACTGAATACAACGTATCTTCAGACACATTTCAAAAAGAGTTTACAGCCGAAGATATGAAGAAGGGAGACCTGGAATATATTGCGTGGGCAGGAGAATTAAAGATCAGGGAAAAAATAATGGCGGATCTGAAAAAACTGAAAGAAATTGAATATGTTGCTCACTGAATATTTTGTCGGGGTTGTGAAGGTTATTGAAGAATATTCAAAAACCCATTTGATAACCGATTCTGGTTTAAGCATTGATTGTAGAACAGAGAAAATCGGAATTATCAAAGGAAAGGTAACCTTTACTAACGATTCGAGTTTGTTTTTTACTGAATATCTTGACCTCAGATATAAGGTTGAAAAACTTACCTACGCTTTTCACTATCAACAAAAAGACGGGAAGCTCATATTCCGATATGACAACGCCAATCATAAGCCTCAGCTAAAATTTGTGTCTCACAAGCATGTATCTACCGGTGAAATAATTCAATCTGGTATACCCGAATTAAGTGATATTTTCGAAGAGATAATGAATTATCTTTTATGAAGTATTAAACAGGTTTTTAAAGGGAAAGGAGGTGATATTCATGGCGAAATCACGATGTGCGATTTGTAATAGTGAGCATGATGTGAAGTATATGAAAAGATGCCCGAAATGTGAAATGTGGGTATGCAGTAAATGTGCATCAGCCCTTTGCCCCAGGTGTAAGACAAAACTGAAATAACAGGCTAACTATAGAAAAAAGGGTCATCGTGTAGTCGTGTGGGTAAAAGAGAGTGCAAAGTAGTATAAGATGGTATTAGATAAAGGGAGAAGAGCTTTTAAAAGGGTCATAAAATCTGTATGATTACCCTATGGGAAAAAAGAGACGATTATTGGACGAATACCAGTTCCCCGGGTTTCTACCGCGATCTGACATACGGGGGAAATAGGGTACAGATAAAATAGTTATTTTAGATAATGGACGATGGGACGAAGGAAAGACATATCATCCCAAGACACTCGACAAGACCACTTATAGCCAGGCACAAGATATAAAGGTTTTTATCAAATATAAGCCATTGCCGGGTACGCAGCGGAAAGAACCGTATTATTACTATTCACCTCGTGAAAAATGAAATCTGTTTGATCTTTATTTTCTTAGCTAGACTTTAAGGGTTAAACAGAAATTTTTTAAAATGGAGAAAATAGTAACAGATTTTGTCATAGCTATTTGTATTTCATCTGGTGTACAATAAAAACAAATGTCCATAAGTATAAAAAGTTTTTATATATGTTGTCAGATTAGGTATAGTCACTGCAAAAGGAGTGTTAAGAAATGACGAAAACTATCCATGCAATATATGAACATGGTATATTACGACCATTAGAACCAATTGAAGGATTAAGGGAAAATGCAGAGGTTGAAGTAACTATTGCTGTTAAGCAAAAGGAGTTATCTCCTATCCTAAGATTTGCGGGTATATTGAGTGAAGAAGAGGCAAACAAGATGTTAAGAATAGTGGAAGAGGAGTTTGAAAGGGTAAATCTGGATGAATGGAAGGATTAGCCTCGATCCAAATATTGTAATACGCTTGTTTAAGAATGATCCTATAATCACCAAGACACTTGCCACCGTATCAACCTTTTGTCTTCCAATTCCTGTAATAGCTGAGCTTCTCTTTACTGCCAGAAACTCATCCCGCCAAAAAGAAAACCTAAAAGTCTACAATGAATTTATTGATATCTGCAATGTGTTAAATATTACAAGGGAAACGGCCGACCATTATAGTTCCATAAGATTAGAATTAAAACAGAAAGGCCGCCCTATTCCTGAAAATGACTTGTGGATTGCATCTATCTGTAGAGAACAAAATTTACCTCTTGTTACAGGGGATGCATATTTCGATAACATAAATGATTTAAAGGTAATTAAACTATAGCAAAAAAGTACTCAAGCCTATTCAATAATTATTTCAAAACATTTTTATTTTGATGTTGGAGATGACCAGAAATATGAACAGAGTACAGATAAAATAGTTGTTTTGGATAATGGACGCTGGGACGAAGGGAAGATATATCATCCAAAAACACTCGACAAGAGCACCGATAGTCATGCGCAGGGTATAAAGTTTGTAACAATTTAGCTTTTTGAAAAAATAGTGTGAAAAGTTCCCCTCTGCTAGGAGCAGCATATTAATAGAAAAACAATTTACCCCTATCTTAACCTCCATCGGAGTGATATAGTGTTTCTGTGCTTCATGTGTCGATCCCGGGGAGTGATGGTTTTATGTATGATCTTATTGTCATTGGCGGTGGTCCTGCAGGCATGATGGCTGCTGGCCGTGCGGGCGAAAAGGGGAAGAAGGTTGTTCTTCTTGAAAAAAAAGACCGCATGGGCAAAAAGCTTCTCCTGTGCGCCACAGGGCGGTGTAACGTAACCAATACGGCATCGTTGGATCAATTCATAAAGGTATACGGAAGGGGAGGCCATTTCCTGCGCACGGCATTAGAAACGTTTGACAACGAAAAATTGCGTTCGCTTCTTTTGTCATACGGTGTAGAAACGGTTGTGGAAAATAAGGGACGGGTCTTTCCCAAAAGCCAGAGGGCGGATTCTGTTTTGCAGGCGCTTGAGGCTTATATGCACGACCATAAGGTAAAAATACAAACACATTCACCCGTCGTGCGGCTAAACTTTGAAGGTAATCGCATATCAGATGTGGAAACTAGTCAAGGAAACGTTTTTGGTAAAAATGTTTTGATTGCTACAGGGGGGCTTAGTTATCCTGCCACCGGCAGTAGCGGGGATGGTTATAAATTTGCCTCTTCTGCGGGTCATACCATTTGTCCCACGTATCCCGCTATCATTGCCTTTGAAACGGTGGAAAGCTGGGTAAAATCCCTGCAGGGTACCCCCATTAAAAATGTACATATTGCAGCTTATCAATCTGGTAAGAAGATTGCCGAACAATTTGGCGAGGCGCTTTTCACTCATTACGGTCTCTCTGGTCCAACCATTCTGGATATGAGCAAGCGCATGGTTGAGTGTTTGCAAGACGGTCCCGTGCAAATACGCATCGATCTTAAGCCCAAACATTCACCGGAAGAACTTGAAGGTCTCCTCCTGGATCAAATCAAACGGCACGGTAGTAAGGCCATGAAATCTTGTCTGTCTTTTTTCATTCCCGAAAAATTGACTTCAATTTTCTTGAATCTCTGTAACCTGGAACCTAACAAAAAGGTGTCTCAAATAACGGTATCTGAAAGAAGGAAGATACTGAAACAACTCAAAGGACTTTGTCTCACCCTAATACGTCATCGTCCTATCGAAGAGGCCATTGTAACGGCTGGTGGTGTAAATCTGAATGAAGTTAACGCGAAGATGATGGAATCCAAACTATTGGAAGGCTTATATTTTGCCGGAGAGGTGTTAGATATTGACGGTCCTACAGGGGGATTTAATCTCCAGGCGGCATTTTCAACCGGATATCTTGCCGGAAATTCTGTTGATTAAAATTTAGGTAATCATTCAGTATCTTGAAAAATCCCAGCAACATTCGGCTTACTGCCTTTTATAACAGATAAGGCGTATGCTCGTGTCAAATACACCCCTAAATTCCTTCTTTCCAGAGGGGGCTCTTGCTTTCCCCTCTAAAAAGAGGGTCCGGGGAGTGTGTCACAAGGCAGCAAATGTTTTTTTTCTTGCCGGACGCAGGAAATGCATTGGGTATTACTTTCGTATTTTGAAACATTCATAGATGAGATCGCCTTTGAGACTGCCTGCATGCTCAAAAGCCGCATACTTTGTGAATCCGTTACAATTTAGTCTTTTAAAAATTTCCAATAAAAATAGGATGTTTCATGCAGCGTAGGGGCAAGTTTGAAACCTGCCCCTATCAAGTCAATATCATTCATACAGAAGGTTTTTCAAGAAACTAAAATTATTCCATGAACTCTAAACGTGATACAGACATACCATAATTTAATGGGGTGGCATGGATAAGCAGTATTTGTCTCTGTTTTTGCCATACTGCCAAGAATTCTGCGCTTACAGTATTCAGACTTGAGTCATCTATCCCTATTTTAAAAGGAATGTCTCACAAACGACGAAGTGCAAGTTCCACACGGACAAACTCCATTTGTCCGTGCCACCCTGCAACCGGGGATATTACTTGATTAAGAGGTTTGACAAGGAGGAATCCGTTCTATTAATTGCGATTTCTTTTCTGGTGTAAGTTTTGTTTCCAATTTCCAGCCAGGTATGGCGTGTTTATCCTTCTGTTTGATAAGAAGCCACTCGTTCCCCTTTGCCCTTCCCTTTAGATGAATTAGGGTGAAATTGCCTTTGAGGATTCTACCTTTGAGGGAAAAACTCATTTTGTCATTTTGCATATCAATGGGGACGTAGGTTCCACTGTCCCAGACAACTACGGCGCCTGCTCCGTATTGGCCCTGCGGAATAATACCTTCAAAATCGATATATTCTATAGGATGGTCTTCTACCTGCACTGCCAGGCGTTTTTCTGCCGGGTTCATAGAAGGACCTTTTGGAATAGCCCAGGAACGAAGCACCCCCTCCATTTCCAATCTAAAATCATAATGAAGATGAGTAGCATCGTGTTCGTGGACAACAAATCGGTGGCTCATAAGGGTATCTGTTTACCGCTCACGTTTTCAACGGACAACACCGGGTATTTTGAAAGTCTGAATAGAAATTTATAAGATCGAAATTACCTCATTAACTTTGGGATCATACCAATTTATAGGTGCATTCGCCACAGCAAAAAAATCCGTTTCTCACATTAAGACAAACAAGCACATTTACAATAGACAGAATAAAACCAATCGTTCTATCCAACATCCATGGAACTGCTACCAGGATCTTTTATGGTTCGTATCTTTCTGCAAAATTTATAGCGAAAGGCATTACATAACCGCATACCAGCCCATTGCCCACAATAATTGCCATCTTGTCTTTGGCAGGGACAAAGGGTAATCCTATTCTCAGATAGGATGGACCAAACAAAGATGAGCCCTTTGATGTGAAATACCGGTTACTAAACCGAGAGGAATATTACCAAGCATAGTACCCAGGTAGCCGTTACTATTTTATGGCGATTATTCACGATAGAAAGCTAATTTTCAAAATACACGGTAGCACTTCCTATTTACGAGCGGTCTTTCCTCCCATGAAACATACTAGCCATTTTACCATTGCTGGAATCGTGGTGTTGCATACTTTGTATGAATAATTCTCTCGCAAAGTCTATGAAGCATTTTTTCAAGATCAAACATTCTATACATAGCGACATAAGTTTACACCTGCCTGTCTTTCCGGGATTGACCTGGAATCCCGTATTTTTCTGGATTCCCGCTTCCGCGGGAATGACATATTCGTATCCGATTCATGACGCTGTGTGTATTATCATTCG
This sequence comes from Candidatus Brocadia sapporoensis, assembly GCF_001753675.2. Classification (GTDB taxonomy): domain Bacteria; phylum Planctomycetota; class Brocadiia; order Brocadiales; family Brocadiaceae; genus Brocadia; species Brocadia sapporoensis. The sequence continues at coordinate 16,448 of NZ_MJUW02000058.1, forward strand.
CCATTCATTGTCCCTTGTTTGATATAAGAATTCTTATAAATCTAAGACATGAAGTACTGGGTACCTACCATCTCAACCTGATAAAAATATAAAAGGCATATTCATTCTTGTGCGTTTACTATTCCGGCGTGTATCGTGTCAGACCTTTGAGCGGTATCTCCTTATTAAAAATTGTAAGAAGTCTTTCGAAACATGTCTATTCAGTTCAAATGTGATATGTATTGTATTTTATAAAAGTAATGGTATGATAAGGTATTAAAATACGTATAACCGTTTTGGCTCTTTGAAAGGAATTTCCCACGCATTTCTTGTGTACGGTAAAAGACGAAACATTTGCTGCCTTATGACACGCCCCAAGATTTTTTTAGAGGGAAGAGAAAGAGTCCCATCTGGAAAGAGGGGATTTCGGACGTGTTTGATACGAGCAGGCGCCTTATCTTTTATAACGGGCAGTACCTTAATGTTGCTGGGATTTTTTAAAAAACGGGATAGTTACAAAAACTTTAAGGATTGCATTATTAACGCAAAGAGGTAATGAAAATAGAATATGAATTGCTCGAAAACCAATGAAAATGAAGTTGTTCAAGAAGGCATACAACCCTGGTACAAGGAGGGGTTGAGGTTTGAATGTCAGCGGTGTGGCAGGTGTTGTCGTGGTGAGCCTGGTGTCGTATGGGTGAATAAAAAGGAGGTTGAAGAAATATCTGCATTTCTGGGTATTACAAAGAACGCATTTGCCAAAAACTATTTGAGGAGTGTTAATGACCGAGTCAGTCTGGTTGAATACGGTAACGGTGACTGTGTCATGTATGATAATGGTTGTAAGATTTATGATGTAAGACCTTCCCAGTGCAGGTCGTTTCCCTTTTGGACATCGAATTTGGAAGACAGGTCTGAGTGGGAAAAAGTAAAGAAGACATGTCCCGGTATAGATAAAGGGAATTTGCATACCATCAAAAGTATAGAGGACAATGTAAAAATCTATGAAGGACGGTTTCGTTGATATGACAGCAGAAGAACCATTAGGAGAAATAAACCTTTATTCAGAATTTGTGCTTCTCTATCAACGTTTGGAAAAAGAGCTAACACGGATGAATCCGGGATGTAACCGGTGTGGAACATGCTGCAGTTTTAGCGCATTTGATCATGTGCTTTATGCAAGTGCAATAGAAGTTGACTTTATTACGCGGAACGTGGAAGTCCCTGATTTTAATATCTCAGACAACAGGTGTCCTTTTCTGAAAGATAATCAGTGTAGCATTAGAGACTTTCGAACGCTCGGATGTCGTATTTTTTATTGCAACCCTCATTACAAAGAGATATTGTGTGATATGTACGAAAAGTATTGTCAAATGATGAAAGAATTAAATGATAAGTATAAAATCCAATGGAAATACCTACCTTTTCTCGATCAACTTGCCGAATTCAAATCAGAACAAGCTGCTCGTTTATCATCCTACAGCGAACGTCTTAAATAAGCATACATGCAATATATCTGTAAAAAAGCACATCAAAAAAAATACCCTTTTCGTCGAAAAATCAGAGAAATTCCCTCTTGCCATGTATCTTTTCACACGGAGGCTAATCAAGCTACAACGTCCCGAATGTCTGAATGACGAGCTGATTACCGAGGTGTATCTTTCTCCTGCCTTTTCGAGATATCTTCAACAATTGGTTTTAGCCTGCCCTTTCCTGAACCCCTTTTGCATTGGATTGTCATAACGTCCGGGTCTGAAAAAATCTCCCCGTAAAAATTTCATAGTTTCTTGGCACCATCTTGTCCTTTTTTTCTGTAAAAGATGTTCATTCCAACCAAATGCCTGAGTACAGAATATGTAGCCAATGAGTCAGCTTTTCATAATTTACGTTAAGAAAGATGACTCTTCAGGTATTATCAGAAAAATCATAATTTACAAGGATTGAACTACCAAAACAGACTGTGACGCTGGCTATTTCAGATGACCTTTCATATTCACTGCATTGGCAGGGCATTCACTCCGCGAGTTGCAGAGGCCTGTCTGGTTCAAACGATGTGTCAATTGAAATATAAAAATTTAACCACTCACTTTATTAAAAGAAGTGTAAGCCTCTGTTCATAGAAAAGTGAAATAAGTTTATTGTGTAGGAATCTTCACTTTATTTAAGCGGGTTACAGGGTGGCACTGACAAACTTTGTTTGTCAGTGTGATATGCTCCAAATCCGTGTGTATAGTCAAACAACATAGACGAACAAGTTTGTCCATGCCACCCTGTAACCAAATACATAACCCAACAGGAATTGAAAAGGATTAAATTCTAACTGGAATTGATCGGGGTGAATCAGAAGCTACAGGAAATAGTAAAAAATGAGTAACTATTCAGCGAAACGGATGGTGAGAGAGAATAATTTCTCAGAATAGTTAACCCGACCTTCGCAATTCGAGGGGTGTATGAGCTGCTAAGCCAGCAAATACAAGGG
>NZ_MJUW02000103.1 GCF_001753675.2 Candidatus Brocadia sapporoensis
GCGGCGATTACCATGAAATATACCCAGATTAATGCCGAACTAATGCGGAATAAAAAACTGCGTGGTAAGATAACGAATTTGAAGAAACAATTACTTAATATTTAAGATGTGACCCTTCACCTTCTCTTCACCTTCCCTCTTCTTCACCTTCCCCCCGGCACGTACCGGATTTAAATGAATGCATCTGGATGGGACAATTAGGTAGGTTTCCGCGTCCACGATTATTCCCTTAAATCTTCCCTCAAAGAGACGACCAAATCTTTTATGCCTCTTGTTTGCATAAATCGTATAACTTGTGTAGATCTTCTGCATGATCTGAGAGATATTTTGCATTTGATGTTTCTCAAAAAAGGTGATAATGATTTTCCGTCAAGGTATATTGCATGGAGAAGGTATTCAGGTCTCTCTTTTGTTCTTCTGAAAATCTCTAAAAACCTTTTCCTATCGTTATCATCAGAGAATATTCTATCTCTCAGATTGCCCCTTGAAGTGATATGATAAGAAGCACCTTCAAATTCCAATCGTAACGGTCTTGCCATAGCGCCACATTTATCCATTATGACCCGGCTGACCCCCTGATGGATTCTCCTTGGTGGTTGGGTATCTTCTGGTAAGGGAAATAATGGTACGGTTGGTGTAATCAATAAAATGGATGACTCAATGAATAGTTTTAGCTGCTTGGTGTTGTTTTATCTCGAAGATATCATTGCGCTTTATTATATTATTCAATTTCACCATCGCAACCGGATTACCCTATTTTTTATGACTAAATAAAGAATCCCGGAGTGGCACATTCTCGGACAGCCTGCTAATGGGTAACTCCACAGCCTTTTTAACTTCTTATCGGATTACATGCAATTCCGAAAAGTGAGGTGTCTTGTGAGCTGAGTGAAATTGGCAATGTCTTAACTTCGTCTCCGCCGTAGACAAAAGAACATCACGCAGATATAATAATTTAACATGGAAAGCTTACAGATAAATATTAATCATATCTGGGTTATGGCAGCGGCGTGTATGGTGTTCTTCATGCAGCTCGGTTTTACCTCCTATGAAGCGGGCATGGCACAATCCAAGAACGCCATCAGCGTTTCCATCAAAAACCTCATGGTTACCGTTGTGGCCTCTCTGGTGTTTTACTCCGTTGGTTTTGGCTTCATGTTTGGCAAAAGCCTTGCGGGATGGATTGGGCTGGATCTTTTCTTTGCCAGCGGGGTAATGACACATACAGGGAATCTTGCTTTCACCTTTTTCTTTTTTGAATTAGTCTTTGCGTCCACTGCCGCCACCATACTGACAGGCGCCATAGCAGAACGGTCGAGTTTTATTTCCAATGTCATAAGCGTTGTGTTTGTAACGGGCATTATCTACCCGATATTCGGTCATTGGACGTGGGGAAATCTCTTTTGCTCAGGACAGGCAGGATGGCTGGAAAGATTAGGATTTATTGATTTTGCGGGGTCTACCGTGGTGCATTCCGTCGGTGGATGGTTTGCACTGGCGGGGGCTATTGTTGTGGGTCCAAGAATCGGTAAGTATAACCCTGACGGCACTTCGAATCGGATAGGGCTGCATAACATCCCGCTGGCTACACTGGGTACCTTTTTCCTTTGGTTCGGTTGGTTCGGCTTCAACGGCGGAAGTCTTCTCAGGGCAAGCGCTGATATCGGTCTCGTTATTACCAATACCAACCTGGCGCCGGCTGCTTCCGGTGTTTCATCGTTACTATTTAATTATGCGATGGAAAGGAGGCTTAACGCCGGTAAATTTTTTACGGCTATTTTGTCCGGGCTGGTTGCGATAACGGCAGGATCAAACAGAATAAGCCCGGAGGGAGCTGTTTGTGTCGGATTGATTGCCGGTATCATGTCAATTCTGGCACAGGACTTTTTTGAAAAGGTACTCAAGGTCGATGACCCAGTCTCCGCCGTTGCAATCCACGGAGTGGGCGGTGTTGTTGGCACACTATGCGTTGCAGCCTTTGCCGAAAAATCGAAGCTCACGGTAGAGGATGCTAACCGATTGCATCAGCTTGGAATTCAGACAATAGGGGTCGCGGTTGCTTTCGCATGGTCATTCGGACTTGGGATGCTCTTTTTCCAGTGTCTGAAGAAAATTATACGCATCCGGGTAAGCCCTGAGGAAGAGAAGAGAGGACTTAACGTCGCTGAATATGAAGATGTGGCTTCATGGCTTGATTTTATACGAATTACAAGACTTCAAGACCTGAACGTCCTCCTGGAAAAACGGGTGGAAGAGAGGACGGAGGCGCTTCAGACGGCAAATATCGCACTTGAAAAGGCCAACAGGCTGAAATCAGAGTTTTTGGCGACCATGTCTCACGAACTTCGTACTCCCCTGAATGCAATCATTGGTTTCGCTGAGGTGTTAAGAGATGAAATTATCGGCACCCTCAACACCGAGCAGAAGGAATGCATTGGCGACATTCGTAGCAGCGGACAGCATTTGCTCGACATGATTAATAGCATTCTCGACCTCTCAAAGATTGAAGCGGGAAAATTAGAACTCCAGTACGAAAAGTTCTCTATGGAAGAAGCCATGAAGGAGATATTTCATGAAGTCTCGGAATCTTCTCAAAAGAAAGATATCAGCATCTGCAACAACATTCGTGAGGACATTCCTTTTCTAACGGCAGACAAAAGAAAATTTAAGCAAATGATGCTCAACCTGTTATCCAATGCTGTTAAGTTCACACCTGAGCACGGCAGGATAACAATCAACGCAAATCTCGTTGATCATCATCATGTCCGGATTGACGTAATAGATACAGGTATTGGCATAAAACCCGAGGATTTGGATAAATTATTTGAAGTGTTTAGCCAGGTAGATAGTTCACATTCCCGTTGCTACGAAGGAACAGGACTTGGTCTGGCGCTTACAAAACGCCTGGTAGAACTGCACGGTGGCAAGATATGGGTAAAGAGTGAATACGGGAAAGGGAGCACCTTCTCCGTTACGTTACCCTTAAAACCGTAAAAAAACTTTCTTAGCGATTGGTGGTTATCCTTTCTTCATCCCCGATATTGCACCCATACAAACTGGAATTGTAAATTACAACATAGCAAAGGCGAAATAAATCCTCTCCAATCGTTTGACGGATCCTTCGGCAGGCCTATCATTATTTCTACATTCAGATGGCCTTGGGTTCAACGCAAAAGGAAAGGTTGTTCAGGTATGTGGCTCAATAATGACTTTAACCGATTCCTTTGCCTCGGCAACCAGTTTGAAACCAAGCGCCGTTTCGGCAAGAGGCAATCGGTGGGTGATCAGGTCGCGCACCCTTACTCTGCCCGCACGGATCAATTCAATAGATATTGCTGTATCATTCGGGGGGCCGGCATAAGAGGTGACGATAGAATTACCGTTGCGCCAGAGGTCCCAGAGGTTCATGGGAGTTATTGCGTTGGGTTCTGTCGGGGCAAAAAACAGAATCGTTCCACCCCGGTCCACGGAGTTAAATGCCTGCTGAATGGCTGGGGTAGCCCCCGTGCAGACAATGACGAGGTCTGCCAGACGTCCGTTGTTGGACTTCCTTATGCTGGCGGGAACATCTTCTTTAGCATTCATTGCTATATCTGCCCCGCATTGTTTGGCCATTTTTAAGCGATAGTCATTAATGTCCACCGCATAGATACGGCCTGCTCCCAATGCGCGGGCTAACTGGATATGAAGTAATCCGGAAATGCCGCTGCCGATGACGAGCAGGCTCTGTCCCGGACGGAAGTTTGCCCTCTTCTGTCCAAGAAGGGTGCAGGCCAGAGGTTCTGCAAAGGTACCCTCTTCAAAAGAGACTTCGTCCGGCAGGATAAAGGTGCCTCGATCAACGTTGATCTGGGGGATACGAAGGTATTCAGAAAATCCACCAGGGAAAAAATTGGTGGTTCGTAGGGTGTCGCATACCGAGTAATGTCCATTCAGACAATAGTAGCAGGTATTGCAGGGCACATGATGGGCGACCGTTACCCGGTCACCCACCTTAAAACATTTAACTCCTTCACCAATGGCAACGATCTCTCCTGCGATTTCATGCCCCAGAACCAGTGGGGCTTTTTTAATGCGATACCATTCCATGACATCGCTTCCGCAGATACCGCTAGCCCGCACCTTTACCAGCAATTCTCCAGTACCAATGTGCGGGGATTGCATCTCTTCGATCCTTACATCCCGATTGTTATAATACATTGCTACGCGCATAATATTTTTCCTATGCAATTCTCAGCAGATTATCAAACCTTTGAAACTATTTTTTCTTTTCGTCCTTTACGGTGTTAAACAAGTCGATAGCCTGTTTAACGGATGCATTTTCATGGATGATGGCGCGCAGTGCCCTGATCATGGCTACCGGATTTTCGTTTTGCCAGATATTTCTGCCCAGGTTTACACCGATAGCGCCTTTTTGGATGCCGTCGTGAACAAACTCAAATATTTCATCATCCGAATTTGTTTTTGGACCGCCGGCCATGACCACTGGCACGGGGCAACCGTTTGTAACTTTTTCAAAATTTTCACACCAGTAAGTTTTTACCACCCGGGCGCCCAATTCTGCTGCAATACGGCAGCAAAGCGCGAGATAGCGGGCGTCCCGTTTTTCCATCTCTCTGCCGACGGCCGTAACAGCCATTACGGGAATGCCATATCGCTCCGCTTCATCAACCAGCTTCGACAGGTTATGCAGGGTTTCCTTTTCGTAATCGCTGCCAATGAAGACAGAGATACCCACTCCGGATGCATTTAAACGAATAACCTCTTCCAGCGAGGTCGTTAGCACTTCATTGGCAAGATCTTTACCCACCATACTGGCGCCGCCCGATACCCTGAGGATGATTGGCTTGCTGTTTTCGGGATTTATACAAGAACGCAATACGCCTCGGGTGCAGAAAAGAGCGTCGGCATAATCAATAATAGGCTTAATCGTCTCGCCCGGTCTTTCCAGTTTTGAAGTAGGGCCCTGGAAATATCCATGATCTATCGGCAAGTACATGCACCGGCCGTTTGACTTAATAAGCTGAGACATACGATTTTTTATTCCCCAATCCACGGTTTTTCCCCCTTTTAAAAATTATAGAAAAGTTATCCCATCATTTGGATCCCATACCACAAATCCACCAAGACTTTCTCTTCGCGTCTTATGAACGTTATCGTGGTATGCGTCTAAATTCCGTCCCCATCCTTGTAGTTTTTCATGAATACCGCCAATGTTTCTGATTCTGTCTCGGAAACGGCATCGTTTGCTTCGTTGGAAAGGTGTAGAGTCGTTTCCAGTTTTTTTATCCGTTGTTTCAGTTTTCTATTTTCTTCTAAAACCATCATGATGGCCTCGGCAATAGGGTCGGGTAATTGTCCATGATCCAGCTTGGTTTCTTGTTCCTCGGCCTTTCGTTGCTTTATAATCCGTCCCGGCACACCGACTACAGTTGCATGCGGCGGTACGTCTTTTGTTACAACAGAACCGGAACCGATCCGTGCATAATCTCCTATCGTGATGTTTCCCAGGATGCAGGCGTTTGAACCGACGACAACCTTCTTACCCAAATTGGGATGCCTTTTTGTCTTTTCCGTGGTTGTTCCGCCGAGGACGATCCCCTTATAAAGGAGACACCCATCGCCGATTACCGCTGTTTCACCAATTACAATGCCCATGCCATGATCAATGAATACACCCCTTCCTATTTGAGCGGCGGGATGTATTTCAACGCCTGTCAAAAACCGGTTTATGTGAGAAATAAAACGGGACAATAGGATCCATCCTCTTGCCCAGAGATAATGGGATATCCGGTGCAGCCATAAAGCATGAATGCCCGGATAGCATAGCAGCACCTCAAGTTTGCTTCGTGCTGCCGGATCATTTTGGAAAGCGACATCTATATCCTCGCACAGGCGTTCAAACATTAAAATTCCTTAAATAAGACGGTGGACAGATATCTTTCCCCCGTATCGGGAAGCACAACCACGATCAGCTTTCCTTTGTTTTCAGGCCTTGCTGCTACAAGGAGCGCGGCATGGGTCGCAGCCCCGGAAGAAATGCCTGCCAAAATTCCTTCCTGCCTGGCTAGTTGGCGGGCAGCAGCAAATGCCTGTTCATTCTTTACAGGAATAATCTCATCGATTATCTTCATGTTGAGGATGTCCGGGATAAATCCCGCACCGAGTCCCTGAATTTTATGTGGACCTGGCTTCCCGCCGGCAAGCACGGGTGAATCGGCAGGTTCCACGGCAATAACCTTTAATGAGGGTTTCCGTTTCTTAAAAACTTCTCCAACGCCCGTGATTGTTCCGCCCGTACCTACTCCTCCTACAAAGATATCGATCTTGCCATCCGTATCATTCCATAGCTCTTCTGCTGTTGTTTTGCGATGTATCTCCGGGTTTGCGGGATTTTTGAATTGTTGTGGCATAAACGAGTTCGGAGTGTTCTTCTGTAATTCTTCTGCCTTCGTAACAGCGCCCCTCATTCCTTCGGCGCCCGGTGTCAGCACGATCTCTGCGCCGAATGCCTTCAGCAGGTCCCTTCGTTCAACACTCATAGTGTCTGGCATGGTTAAAATCAGTTTGTAGCCTTTTGCAGCAGCTACAAATGCTAATGCAATACCTGTGTTGCCGGAAGTAGGTTCTACGATGACGGTGTTTTTGCTAATCAAACCTGCCTTTTCCGCAGCTTCAATCATTGCAATTCCGATGCGGTCCTTTACAGAGCCCAAAGGATTAAAAGATTCCATTTTAGCGACTACCGTAGACCCTAATCCTTTTGTGATATTGTTTAACTTAACCAGAGGGGTATCGCCAATTGTTTTTGTAATATCTTCATATATCCTCACCATAATTTCTCCTCAATCAGATTCTGACAAAAAGCAAGTCTTCTTTTGCTATGTTTTAAAGCACATATATTATCATAGCAAGAAGTTATTTCTCAAGGAATTTTTAGGGGTCCAATTTTTCTTGACAAAAAAGAATTTATCTATAGTATATGAAGTTTTGATTTGTGACGCTTATGGATTTTCCCACAAATAATTTTTTGAATTGACTGTTTTTCCAACGGGCTAGATAACCCAACAATCCAAATTTCAAGTATCATTTCTATAATTTTTGGAACATAATTCTTATTACAGGTGTTACTATGATTTATAAAAATATCGACGAACTTGCAAAACAGGTTGGGGGGGCATTGCGACTTACAACGCTGATTATAAGCAGGGCAAGACAAATCGTGAAAAAGTCGCCCGTACTTGTTGTAACCGATACCGATGACCCTGCGAGAATAGCGTTTTTGGAATTAATGCAATCGAAGATTAAATTGAAAGAAAACGGAGAACAGGAAAAGAAGGTTTTGGGGTCGAAAAAGACGGAGAGCACTGAAAAAGCATAGATTGTTTGTGGATGCGAGGTGTTATTTGTATCGTCTTTGTTTAAAAATGCAGAGGGAAGATATGTATATATAAGGACAAGGTATTATCGTTGGTGAAAATCTTTATTTGCCTGACTACACTCAAAACTGCCTGCCTATGATTATCTCATCAAATCACAAATTTTCATCTCTTGGTTCATGAACTCTGTACAATAAATATGGGTGTGTGATGATAAGGGATGAACAAGAAGAATGGAATTGTAAGCAACTTCTGGTATGAGGTATTTCGGAACAGATAAATTTTATCAAGAATGGATAAAAACTCGCTGCAGGTAAAAAAAGCACATAAGGAATTATTGTAAAGGAGGGAGTTTTGTATACATGATTAAAGTTGACCATTTAGCAAAACGTTATGCAGACGTATACGCAGTAGATCATATTTCATTTGAGGTTGAACAGGGAGAAATTTTAGGGCTTCTGGGGCCAAACGGTGCGGGTAAAACAACGACTATGCGCATCCTGACCTGTTACATGCCGGCAACTTCCGGGACTGCCACGGTGTCCGGTTATGATGTCTTTCGTGATTCGATCAATGTGCGAAAGAATATCGGGTATTTGCCTGAAAACGTACCCTTGTATCCTGAAATGCGGGTGAAGGAGTATCTTTCGTTTCGTGCAAAATTAAAGAAATTACCCTACCGTGAACGCAAAACGAGGATTGGTGAATGTATTGAAAAATGCAGGATTGCTGATGTGCAAAATCAGATTATCGGCACACTATCCAAGGGTTATCGTCAGCGGGTAGGTTTGGCTGACACCCTTGTTCATGATCCGAAAATTCTCATTCTCGATGAACCAACAATCGGTCTCGATCCCAATCAAATCCGGCAGGTAAGGCTGCTCATAAAAGAATTAGGTGAAAAACACACCATTTTATTGTCGACACATATCCTTCCCGAAGTCGAAATGCTTTGCGGCCGTGTGATTATTATTAATAAAGGCAAGATCGTTGCTATGGACACACCATCCAATCTGGCTGCCCAGATGAGGAGCGGAAACAATATTACTTTGGAGGTGCGTGGTAATGGCGAAAAAATCAAGAATGCGCTATCCAGCATCGAAGGCGTAAAAAAGGTCGTATGGCAAGAGAAGAATGAATTAAATGATTTTAACGTGGAGGCAGAAAGAGGCATGGATATTCGCGAAGATGTCTTTACGTGCATCGTAAAAAATAATGGCGTTATTCGGGAGATGAGGCAGGCGTCTATTACCTTGGAAGAGATATTCCATCAGATTACTACACAGGAACACCATGAACAGGAGGTAACGGTATAAATGACGAGTGTAGGTACGATATTTCAGAGAGAAATTAGCTCATATTTCCTATCACCGATTGCATACGTTGTTGTCGCAGTATTTACGGTTTTTTCCGGTTATTTCTTTTCTGTTATGCTGGGGATAACTCAGGAATCTACGCTGCGCTATAGTCTTGCTTATACGCAGTTTATTCTGTCCATTCTGACACCTGTTATTACCATGAGATTGCTGGCGGAAGAAAACAAGACGGGTACCATTGAACCCCTGATGACAGCGCCGGTAACGGATTTTGACGTGGTATTTGGAAAATTTTTAGCGGCTTGGGCACTATATAACATCATGATTGCCCCTACCGCTCTTTACATCATATTCCTGGCATGGGTAGGCAGCCCCGATTATGGAGCGATTATTGCAAGTTATATTGGACTGATCCTGATGGGTGGACTTTTTATTTCCATTGGGCTGTTAGTGTCTGCCGTTACAAAAAATCAGATTGTTGCAGCCGTTATTGGGATTGTTGCCCTACTCATACTGCTTGTGATTGGTTTAGCTAGTTATGGGAATGAAGGATGGTTTTACAGTGTCCTGAGATATATTGGCACTTACGATCACTGGGACACGTTTACTAAAGGGATCGTAGATACAAGAGATGTGGTTTACTACGTTAGCTTTACTGCGTTACTCATATTTATTGTTGTACGCATTGTTGAGAGCAGGAGATGGAGATGAACGCCTTGAATAAAAAAAAGAACGATTGGTTTGATCAATTTAGTGGATATATTATACTGGCTGGAATCATTGCTGTTGTGGCGGGTTTTGGCATATCAAGAATCTTTGACTCGTGGGGGCTGTCCTCCTTTATTCCGGTTGGTGTTGGCGGTGGAGTTGTTGTTGGATTGGGTGCCGTCACGGCCGTTCGGAAAAATTGGTTTTCAACGGAGGCGGCGAAGAGGAAGGCTCTCGTTGGTACAAACGTTGCCATAATGTCCGTTTTTGCGGCATGTATTTTCGCAATTGTCGGGTTTCTTAATAACAGACATTATGAACGTATTGACCTCACCGTTACCGGCAAATATTCCCTTTCACCCAAGACCAAAAATATACTCAAAAATCTTGACAAGTCTGTTGTCATTACCACACTCTTTAATCCGGGCGAGATGTTCTATGAACAAATCCTGGATATCCTGAAAGAATATGCCTACCACACGGACAAGATTAAGGTAGAAAGTATCGATCCGTTAAGAAACCGTACCAAGGTTGAAGAGTTGGCAAAACGTCTTAATATCAGCGATCTTCAATTAAATACCGTGGTATTTGAATGTGGTGAGTACAGCAAACATGTGCAGCAAAATGAGGTGATAGAAAAACAATACCCCTTTAAGTTTAAGGGAGAAGAGGCATTCACGGAAGCAATTCTCAGCGTTACCCAGGAGAAACAATCGGCCATCTACTTCGTTACCGGACACGGCGAACGTCAGTTTGAAGATTTCGACCGTGGGGGAATTTCTGGGATAGCCAATGCGCTCAAGAGGGATAATTGTCGCGTAGCTCCGCTCGATATTCTGACTGCCAAGAAAATTCCGGATGATTGCGATGTGCTCGTGATTGCCGGGCCTACTAAGGCGTATCTGACAGAAGAATTAAATGTCATTCGCGGCTACCTTGAGAACAGGGGCAAGCTTTTGCTGATGTTGGAACCAGCGATTAGCCCAAATGCTCCTACGGGATTTAAGACGCTTTTGCCGGAATACGGCATTGCCGTCCGTGACGATGTCGTTGTCTACAATAAAGTTAATATGCCTCTTTTTGGTATACAGACCGTTGCAGAAATCTATGTGGGCAAGGATGAATACGCTGAAGATCATCCGATTACCAATGATCTAAAGAATTTCAATACAATCCTTTTTGGTGCATGCTCTGTAGATGCGTCGCCCCCGAATGATCAAATGCCCTATAAGGCAACTGTTCTTATGCGTGCGCCTGAGGGATCGTGGGGAGAAACTGATGTTGCTAATTTACGTCAGAAAAAGCCAGAATATAATATAGATACCGACTTGCCTGGTCCGGTATCTCTGGCCGTGGCTTCTCAGATAAAAGAATTGCCAAAATCTGTTACCCAATCACATCCCTCTATGGCCAATGACCCGACTGCTAAACCGCAAGGAGCGCGATTGGTTGTCATTGGAGACGTGAATTTTGCCACGAATGAATATATTGAAAATCCCGGGAATACCGATTTTTTTCGCAATTCAATTAACTGGTTAGCCAGAAAGGAAACTCAACTTGGCATCTCCGCAAAGCCGCCTGATTTCCGCAAGGCAACGATTAACCCTCTACAGATGAAGGTGATCTTCTGGGTCTCGATTGCAGGGATTCCTGTCATTCCAGTTATTATTGGGAGTATCGTTTGGTGGAAAAGACGCCGCTAATTCAGGCTTGTTACACAATGAAGATTTACCATCATTTCAATTTCATGATATTCTACGCCGGAGGAAAGAATTAAGCTATGAAACTTAAAACAACCATTATCCTTTTAATTGTTGCGGCTATTGGTATTTCGTATATCTTCCTTTACGAAAAGAAACAACTGCCCCATGAAGAATGGGAACGGCTGCAAAAAAAGGTTTTGCCCGACTTTAAAGCATCAATGATCAAAAAGATTGAATTGAACAATGAAAGTGGTAAGGTTGTCCTGGAAAAAACGGAAGATAATTTTTGGCATATTATCGAACCACAAAAACTTCGCTCTGATAATTCCGAAGTAAACAGCATTCTCTCTGAGTTTGAATTTATGAATAAGGTGGGATCCTTTAGCCAAGAAGGAGACAAACCGTTTGATCTCAAAGATTACGGCCTGGATGCCCCAAAGATATCCATTACCATGTATACCGATATTCCTGCAAAACGCGATAAAATACAAGTAATGGGACCAAAAGATAAATACACGGTTTTTGTTGGACAAAAACTTGCTGCTGGCGACAATGTATACATCCGGCTCGATTCGAGCGATGATGTTGTTGTCGTACCGGGTACCCTGCTTGGTAAACTAACGAAAAATGTCCTGGATTTGAGAAGTAAATGGGTATTTACTTTTGATAAAGAAGCTGTCGATAACGTGCAGATCAAGACAACAGAGCATACTATTGCTTGTAACCGGAAAGGCAATTTCTGGCGTCTTTCAGAACCTGTGAACGATTTGGCAGACCTGGAAAAAATAAGAGATCTCCTTAGTAAACTAAAAAATCTGCAAATCGATCGTACGGATTTTATAACAGAAGAATCGGATGATTTGGTTAAATACGGTCTGGATGTTCCCCGTTTTACCGTCACCATTAACGAAAAAGGTGTTGGTCAGTCCGTTGTCTTCGGGCATTCCTTGGATAATAAGGTGTATGCAAAGCGCACGGATGAACCCACGATATTTTTCCTTAAAGATACTATTCTTGCAGATCTGAGCAAAAAGCCGAATGAGCTAAGAGACAGGAAGGTGGTGAGGTTTGAATCGATAGGAACCTATGGGGTGAATAAATTAGAAATTAAAACGCCGGACGATCTCGTTGCAATTGAAAAATCCTTAGATCTCGATTGGAAGCTTACCAAGCCAGTGAATATTTATGCAGATCAGGATACGGTTAAGAACTTTATAGAAAAGATTAAGACCCTTGAAATAGAGGATTTTGTTTCAGACAAGCCGACGGATTTATCTGTATATGGTTTGAAAGACCCCGTCTTTGAGATTTCCGTTACTAAAGAGGAAGACAAGGAATTGGCTAAATTTTATGTGGGCAACAAGGCTCCTGATGGTACCAAATGTTACGTAAAACGCGTAGGAGAAGACCCCGTATATACTGTCCCCACAGCGGAATTCTATGACAAAATTGAGAATCCCCTCCTGAGCTTCCGCGACAGGCTGGTAAGTGATTTTAATAAGGATTTGGTCAAAAAACTCGTTGTCGAAAAGCCAGATCGTACCTTTGTATGCGATATAACGAATAAGAGGGATGCAGAAGGGCAATTCCAGTGGGAGCTCTCAAAGCCTGTTCAAACGATAGCGGATACAAACGCGATAAATCAGATTATCTGGGATATGTCATTTCTGAAGGCAGATAGCTATGTTGTCAAAGCCCCCAAAGATCTTAAGGTCTTTGGATTGCAGGATCCGAGAATCAGAATTTCTGTAACATATGAGAAGGTTCCTGAACAATTATCGGAAGAACAGGGCAAAAAAGAAAAAGAGGAAAAACCAGAAGCTGTTGCAAAATCTAAAGAACCTTTGGAAAAAATCGTTGAAACAAGAACATTGCTTATCGGGAAAAAGGTTAAGGACGGTGACAAAGTAAGCTCATATGGTATGTTTGCCGATAACGATCTGGTGTTTGAGCTTTCGTGGCCAAAGGTTAAAAATCTTGATGCCGAGTTAGCGCCAACTAAAATATTGAATTTTGATAGATTGGATGCAAAAGAACTGACTCTGAATTACAACGGAAGAACTATTTCATTTCAAAAAATAAATAATGTCTGGAAGTTAAAAAACAATGAGCAAAAAGAAGTGCAAGGGAGGGAAGTTGATTATTTTGTCCGTAATCTTGACGAGTTGAAAGGCAACTACATTGAACAGTACAAGCCAACAAACCTGACACAATTCTCACTTGATAAACCACAGGTAGTAATCACGGTTGGTTTGGATGGAGGCGATGCCGTACTGTATATTGGGAAAAAGAAAGATGCCAGCGGATATTATGTAAAAAACAAAAATTCGGATTATATCTATGTTGTTGATAATGAATCGGTTGCTAATCTGATAAAAAACGAAGAGGATTTTACAACAATTACTCACGAAGCAATACCACAAGTACCGGGAAATGAAGCAAAAGCCACAACAGGTGAAATGCCTTTGGGCACCGCTCCACATGGGAATGCACCCAAGAAATCACCGCATGGAGGATTTCATTAAAAGTGCAGAGCAGCAAAGCCATAACGGAATCATCTCAGTCCGTGTGTCCGGGTTTCCGCCTTCGTTATTATAATGCCAACAAGGGCGATTGGTCTGACTGTGAGGCAAGGAGTCAGAGCAAGGAAGATTCGTACACTCCTGAATCTTTTGAAGAGAGACGTGGTGTGTGCAATAGAAATGTTGAAATTCTTAATAGTAAATTTTTATAGTCCTGGATGATTCACTATGAGCCGCAGGTTCACAAAGGCAATGAAAAACTGACACAAGAGACGCGATAATATTTTCGGATAGACTGACTTGAAAAAGATCCTTGTCTGGTATTTACTATTTATATTACTCGCTTGCATTCCTCTTTTGTTTCATAAGGTATCTGCCCGCGAAACCGCTTCTATTTCCGTTTCCACTTCCAACCGCAGGACCCCCGTAGTTATTGCAATCGAGAAGGTAGGACCTGCCGTGGCGAATATCAGTACTGAGAGGTTAATAACTGCACAACACGCAGACCCGTTTTATGGATCAAGAAGTGAGATGTTCGACCAATTTTTCAATGATTATTTTGGTCAGAACCAGAAGCAAATGGTCGAAAGGCCGTTAGGTTCCGGTGTCATCATCGACGAGGATGGTTACATCGTTACTAATGAACATGTGGTAAGTCGCGCATCAAAGATCAAGGTACGATTGTCCGACGGCAGAGATTTTGAGGCTTCCATGATCAGCTCTGATCCAATCAGCGACCTTGCCGTATTAAAAATAAATTCACCCACACCGCTTCCCTATGTTAAGATGGGGACCTCGAAAGACCTCATGATTGGTGAAACAGTCATAGCGCTAGGTAACCCCTTTGGTCTGGAAAATTCCATTACTACGGGGGTGTTAAGCGCAAAAAACCGGACACTCACATTCAACAGTCAGTACGGAGATATTAAGTACGACGGTCTTATTCAGACGGACGCACTGATAAATCCCGGCAACAGTGGCGGTCCTCTTATCAATATAGACGGAGAGCTTATTGGCATTAACGCGGCCATTGTAAACCAGGCTCAGGGGATAGGGTTTGCCATCCCTGTTGATAAGGTCAGGCAAACCCTTGTCAAACTCTTTAATTTCAGAGAACTCAACAAAATATGGTTCGGAGCGCAGGTTGAAGAGCAGGAGGATAGTTCCAGGGGGATTAAGGTTTCGTCGATTGAGTCAGGTAGCCCTGCTGATAAGGCGAAAATCAAGACAGGAGATTATATTACTAAAATAGATTCGAAAGAGATCCTGGATATCCTCGACTTTGAAAAGTACATCCTTAAGAAGAATGCTGGTGATAAGCTGTATATTCATATTAATCGCGGCGGGCACGAATTCAGAGTCGATGTTAAACTGGAAAAGGCACCGCTTCCCTCCATAGAAAAACTTGCCCTGGAGAAACTTGGCTTATATGTGCAGGATCTGACCCCGCAACTTGCAAAACAGATGAATTTGTGGTGGGTAAAGGGCGGGGTCTTAATTTCTGGAGTTCAAAAAAATAGTCCTGCTACTGAAATTGGAATAAAAGAAGGCCATGTGCTCGTGTATGTTGGTCAATATCGGATTAATGATATTGAAGAACTGGGTGCGTTGCTAAAAATTATGCGCAAAGGAGACTTCTGGGGGGTTGGTATTGTCTGGTCTGACAAGTTTGGCGAGCATCAGGGCTATGCCAGAATAAAAATCCGATAACTCATACCAAGACAAAAGAAGAAAGCAATTGAACCTTTCCGGGTTGTACCCAGAGGACGGCTTGACTCGGGATAGGCAATCCGGTTGAGTGCCTGCTACAAACTTTTCCGAATAGAAACAAATCTATCCCTGTGGTTCATTTCAAGAATTCCTTTTATAATCTCGTCTTGCTTCGCCTCTTCGCTGCAAACATCCGATAGAGCGTCCGTACCGGACTCTCCCTCTTGGACGAATCGCACAATGACACATCTTTGGTCAATCTATACAATGTCCAGAATCGGTGCCAGCACCTACTGAAAATTGACTGTATAGGATTTCATTTTATTTAGCGGGTTACAGGGCGGCACCGACAAACTTTGTTTATCACTTTGATATATTCCAAAATCCGTGTGTATATTCAAACAACGTGGGTAAACAAGTTTGTCGTTCGATAGATCCTTTGGCAGGCTTAGGATGTAGCGCCGTGCATGGTGAGCCTGTCGAATCATCACGATGAAGTCTATGCAACCCTGTAACCGAAGACACAACTTGTAGAAAGATTCTCGAACAGCCGCATTATTATTCGACTATCCTGGGAAATTTCTAGTGGTCGGTTATGTTCTGGTTCAGAAATAGTGGCCACTATGATAGCTTGATTCTTATCATCTCCTCCCCTGGACACCGTGTCTATGACCCCAACAGACTTCTTAGGCAGTAACGGAAACAGGTCACTCAGGCACTAGTTCACGAAAACCTGAAAATGTCAGGAAGCTTCGTGGCACGGATACGCCACAACAGATGGGTAGACATAATTTACATGATGGATGTATTTCCGCGTCACTCAGTGCACCCTCCGCAGACTATGGCTATTTTGGAAAGATTTCTCGCTGTGTGGCCGGGCACTCAAGCTGCGCAACCTGTGTGTAGTGGTTGGACTTGAGATCAGCATTTACCATTTTAAGCAGAGCCTTTCGTGAGATCTTGTTATTGGCGCCGGTAGTTTCCTTGGCCCAGTAATAAGTGAATGCACCATGATAGGCGCCATTGATATAGGCATCAGCGCTGGTCTGGTTGTCTCTGCATGCGGCCCAGAGTATGACATTCTTGGCTGACTTCTCAATCAATCGGCGACGTAGGCCACGGGGCATGAGGGACAGCACTTTCTCGCACCCGGCCATAGATGGAGGTGCGATATAACGGGGACGACGATCCGGCATGAGATCTATAGCCTTAAGGCCAGTGCCCGAGTGACAGGTGTCAAGATAAGCTTCTATCAAAACGTTGTCTGGTACCTGCGCAAAGAGGTCGTGCAATTCGTCGTCGATGATAATATGGGCCTGATCCCATTGACCATTCTTTTCCGCCAAGTCGTGAGGGCAAAATACCTCGTCGAAATGATCGGCCTCATCCGCATTTTGGTCTGGCGCTTGAGAACCATGGCTTGACAGGCTGAATACCAGATAACTGTACTTGCCGGCCTTTGCTCCGTTGACCATGGACTTTAGCTCGGCCATGATAGCTGTCTTAGTGGCCTGTGCGTCGGTCAACAGCGTGATGTCTATACCTGTTCCGCTGAAGCCAAGGTATTTCTTAAGTATTCCGGCCATCTGGTTAGCATCGTTGACGCAGCCATTCAGGGTGGCATTGGGATAGTTTTTGAAGGTGTTGATACCGACGCAAAGCGCTCTACGGTTTGACATTTTAGCCTCCTGTGTATAAGTGTTTGAAGATTACTATAATCATTACAAAAACGACTTTTTGAACATAGGGCAATCATTGTCTTTACCAGGTAATTATTTTTTAAGCTTGAGCTTGCCACCAACCATACAGAAACTCCTGTGTGCGCCCTGCGGGCGTGATGTGCTCCACGATCTGACTGCGGACAAGCAGGAACGACGGTCCGAGAACGGCGCTGAGCTCATGGGCTGAGTATCGTTTGACATCCAAGCCACTGCAGTGCGTGGGTCCGTTAGGTCCAAACGTGGCCATCACGACGTGCCCGTGCGCCGCAAGCGCCGCCCGCAAGACGTCTACATATCGTGCGCGCAGGGCGGGATCTACCAGGAAGTGAAACACGGCCCGGTCATGCCAGAGGCGATAGCGGCGCACGGGCCGCCAAGCGGTGATGTCCTCAGCGATCCAATGGACACGGCAAGCTGCGGCTCCCAGCCGCACCTCGGCTTCCACGAGGGCTGCCGGCACTAGATCGAGCACAGTGATGTCCGTGAAGCCCGCTGCGAGCAGATGATCGACAAAGGTGGACGTACCACCCCCAACGTCCAGAATCGGCGAATCTGGTGGTAGGCAGGTGGACCGGACGAACTCCATCGATTGCTGCGGAATGGGCTGGTACCAGGAGAGGTCAGACGGCACCTTGGTCTGGTAGATCAACTGCCAGCGCCTCCTGGGGTCATCAATCATTGCCATTCCTCCTGATTATCCAAACCTAATATGGGTTAACGGCACTAATAACCGTTCTATTTTACGGCTATTAGTACATATAATACGTATACAGGTGACATATTCTACGGCTATTTTGGAGTATAATAAAGTTCACGTTTATTTTATCGGCAATGTACTTAAAATTACAAAATACGTCAAGATGTTTTTTTTTCAAGACGAAAATAACTATTATGTCAAAACCTCAATTACCGGATCAGGTGCATGGTGCAATCCGGATAAAGCACTATAGCATGAGAACAGAAGAGGCGTATGTTCATTGGATTAAGCGATTTGTCTTTTTTCACGAGAAACGACTTTCATTACATAGGGGAGAACATGAAGTCCGTAAATTCCTCTCCCATCTTGCTGTTGAGGGAAAAGTGTTTGCTTTTACTCAGAATCAGACATTAATTGCCCTTTTGTTTCTCAATCAAGAAGTACTCAAAAAAACCAGGCTGGTTTAATAATGTAAAGAGGGCAAAAAAGCCCTCTCAGGTACCGGTTGTTTTGCCAAGGAGGATGTAAAGACGGAATTTCTCAAGTTGGAGGGAGCGAAATGGATTATGGCCAGTTTTTTATAGATGATAGGGGACGAAAGGGAAAGAAGGGTTTTTGAGAGGGAAAAAGATTCTTCCAGTAACTATCTAGCGAAAAATGACAAAAACAAGTTTTGCAAGGTGGCTAGAACCGGGAGTAGGAGTGAATAACAAGGAAGAACCTCGAAGGGATGATATAGTATTACCGTGTAAAATCTTTCTTTTTTTTAGGAAGTATTTAGTGTCTGAACGAACACACATAATTTTGTCATTTTGGCCGAAGGAAGTAATCTTCAAACCCTACAATTTCAAGGTTCAAAAGGTTTCTCGCTCCGCTCAAAATGATATTTTTGGTAGTTTTCGTTCAGACACTAAGTATCTCGATTGTATGGAAATTTTCATTTTATTTAAGCGGGTTACCGGGTGGCACTGACAAACTGTGTTTGTCGGTGTGATATATCCCAAATCCGTGTGTATATTCAAACACCATGGACAAACAAGTTT
>NZ_MJUW02000004.1:0-1281 GCF_001753675.2 Candidatus Brocadia sapporoensis
GCCAGTCTGGACTGCCCCGAAGTGAATTTGAATCATGAGTTTACAATGCCTAACTGGGAAGAGAATGGGTGACCCTTTATGCACCCAAGCAGGGGGTTGAATTGCCATTCGATTATTATGGAATCGTCTATCTTAAGATGGACGAGGCGGGCGCATAGAAGCAGGACCTCAAGCAGGAACTTATGGAGGCAAAGATTTTAACCGATCTGCCTGGGGCGGTCGGTGGCTAACAGGTGCATCAAGTTCGTGCACTGCGCGCTTCGGAAACAAATCCACTCAAGACAGACAGCCTTCGGCTGCTGCTCAGCGGAGTCGTTAGGCAAATAAAAATATATAAAAAGCGATTCTATTGTATTATAATATATCCGATGAGCAAACATGAAAAACTTCTTGTTCAAATTCTACGTGGAACTTCGGATGCAAATATTCCTTTTGATGGATTATATAGTTTGTTGAAACATATAGGGTTTGAAGAGAGAATTAAAGGTAGTCATCATATATTTACAAAGCATGGTGTTGAAGAGATACTCAATTTACAACCTAAAGGTACGAAATCAAAGCCTTATCAGGTTAAACAGGCTCGCATGTGATATTAAAATATAAATTAAGAGAACAGAGAAATGAGTAAATACAAATATGAAGTGATTATATACTGGAGCGAAGAGGATCCGGCATTTATTGCAGAAGTACCAGAGTTACCCGGGTGTGCAGCAGATGGAGACACATATCAGAAAGCTCTTAGCAAGGTTGAAGTCGTTATACAGGAGTGGATAGAAACTGCAAAAGAATTAGGTCGCCCTATTCCTGAGTCAAAAGGTAGATTGGTCTTTGCATACAAGAATATTTTTAATGCCTAACAAAGCACTCGTGCGGATGACGTTCTGCCACTGCACAGTTCAATCATTGTACGCCGAAATTACAAGAACCATGAAAATAATCAAATCTGATGGAATGACACCCACCGAAAGACTGCTCGCAGATCTTTGTGATCGCACTTTCCTAAAGCTATGGAGTTATCCCAATCCATTTAAAGAAGACAAGAATGAACTCAGAAGAAAACAGGGTTACCCATTATGCTCTACCAACCGCTAACCATCCGGTAATAGGTTTGGCTTGCGGATGGAAAGCCAAAAGCCTGTAAAGCCTGGTGATGGAGCGAAAAAAGTGGTATAATTCACATTAGGTGAAATATCCAAAAACGTTGGGCCATTTATTTGAAAGATTTCGTAACTATTCAGCGTACATTCGCTCACAAACACTATGAGTGAACAAAATATTGAT
>NZ_MJUW02000004.1:1358-2851 GCF_001753675.2 Candidatus Brocadia sapporoensis
ACTATTCTGAGAAAATATTCTCTCTCACCATCCGTTTCGCTGAATAGTTACAAGATTTCAGGAGAGATTTTCATGGCTGGGCCGCAATTCATCAAGTATTTTCCGCGCGTCATTTCAGCCTTAAAAGACCTCGGTAATTCAGGCACCCCGCCCGAAGTACGGGAGCTAATAGCCAAAAATTTGCAGTTATCCGACGAGGAATTGGACGAGCAGTTAAATAGCGGTACTTCTCGTTTAGATAATCAAGTAGCTTGGGCTAAATTTTATTTGGCAAAAGCAGGGTATATTGACGCTTCCAAACGTGGAGTTTGGAGCTTAACGGAAAAAGGTCTTAATGCCAACATTACCGATAAAAAAGCTTTGAAGATTTGTCAGGGGGTACAGAAGCAGTTTAAAAATAAAACAGCCTCTACAGAAGAAAATCTTACTCAAGCCATCGAAGAAACTATTGCCCCTGCCGATACCAGTTTGACCACTTCCAGAGATTACCGGACAGAATTATTGGATATAATTCGTAGCCTGTCGCCGGCAGGTTTTGAGAAATTATGCCAAAGGTTGCTGCGCGAGTCGGGTTTTCAACAAGTTGAAGTTACGGGCAGAAGCGGAGACGGTGGTATTGATGGGAAAGGGCTTTTGCAAATTAATCCTTTGTTGAGCATGCAAGTTGTTTTTCAGAGTAAGCGGTATCAGGCCAACACGGCAGTAACCGTTTCACAAATCCGTGACCTTCGGGGTGCAATGGCTGGCAGAACCGATAAAGGTATCTTTATTACGACCAGTACATTTACGGCGGATGCCCGCAAGGAAGCCTTACGCGAAGGTGTTCCTCCCATTGAATTGGTTGACGCACAAAAATTAGTTACGATGTTTGAAGAGTTAGAACTTGGACTTACAACGAAAACGGCTTATGATGTGGACAGGAAGTTTTTTGAGGAGTTCACTTAGCGCGCAAACATGTGTTAAAGCCAATGGCTGCCTAATAAGCGTATGCACCCGACGCTCACCTTGGCTTTTTTTGAAGTTGGTTTATGTACTTTGAGTCGGCCTTTAATTTAGCGTTTCGTGAGCGCGGGCGATGAGCGGTGTTGAACGAAACCGCTGCACGGAAGAGAATGGGAGATCCTTTATGCTCCCTGAGGGGAAAATGCTATTCGCGAAATGGCGAAGGAACCCCGTTTCCATCGGCGAGTATTGTTGGAACGGATGATTCAGGCGATTCATAATTTTCCTGAGTCATCGTAGCGGAATAATGCATAACTTATCTTTTACACCATCATTTTACAAAGAAAATGGATTGTACTAATTAGACCGATTCCCTAAAGGGACGTATTGGGAAATGGACGGGCCCCTTAAGACCCGAAGAAATGACGGGCATGCTCCTGAGCAAGACTTTGCCTTTCTTACTGGCGTATTGGCCGGGGAAGGTCAGCCTGCAGGCAGTTAGCAAGACACCAGCGCCAACCAGCAGACTGCCCAGCATCTTTCGCCGGGTT
>NZ_MJUW02000064.1 GCF_001753675.2 Candidatus Brocadia sapporoensis
GGTTATTAAAGTTTTCACACGTCTCCATTTTAACCAGTAAAATCGGGCATTTCAACCATCTTCACCTCTCTCAACAAAAAAATCACGCTTGGATAAGGATTAGTTGCAACAGAAGCAAGAAATTTATTAACCGAGATTTCTTTAACTCCGCACAATGACGATTTGATTTTTCCTATAAAGTCGAATAAGGATAATTTGCCTGATGCAATCAAGAATACATTATTGTTTTTTCATGGTAAAACAAAGATAAATGGAGATGAGTATGCGAAGGGAAGTTATTCTCCTACCCCAACAATTATAGAAGCAGCTGTTTCACTTTACAACAATCATTCAGTTGAAGAAATTACAAGAAATGATGCAAAAGCTATAAATCTGAGTAAAACAAGTTCGGCTATATCTGAAATAATTGATTATGCTAAATCCGGAAACAAGAAAGTAATTTGTTTTGTAACGGGTGTACCTGGCGCTGGAAAAACTTTAGTAGGATTAAAGGTAGCAACCTTACATTTAGATAATGAAAAAAGTAATACAAGTGTTTATTTATCTGGTAATGCTCCTTTAGTAGCAATTCTTCAAGAAGCTTTGACAAGAGACAAAGTTAATCGGGAAAGAGAACTTGGAAATAGAATGACTAAGTCAAAGGCGAAAGAAGGAGTAAAAGCATTCATACAAATAATTCACCATTATAGAGATGCTTATCTTGTTGACCCAAATCCACCTTATGACCATGTTGCGATTTTTGATGAAGCTCAAAGAGCTTGGAATAAAGAGCAGACCGTTAAATTCATGAGGCAAAAAAAGAATCAGATTAATTTTGATCATTCAGAACCAGAGTTTCTTATTTCTTGCCTTGATAGACATAAAGATTGGGCTGTTATCGTTTGTTTAGTTGGAGGTGGGCAAGAAATAAATACTGGAGAGGCAGGAATATCAGAATGGTTAAATGCCATTTACAATAAATTTACTGACTGGGAAGTTTGTATTTCACCAAGCCTAACTGACAGTGAATATGCGGCAACCGAATCCATCAGTAAACTTCAAGAAAGAGGGGTTACAAAATATAATAAAGATTTGCATCTCTCTGTTTCAATGAGGTCTTTCAGAGCAGAGAAAGTTTCTTTTTTTGTAAAATTACTTTTGGACTTGAACATAGATGAAGTAAGAGAAACGCTGTCGTCCATCTCAGAAAATTATCCTATTATTTTAACAAGAGATTTAGCAAAAGCAAAGGAATGGTTAAAACAAAAATCAAGAGGAACCGAACGATATGGAATAGTAGTTTCCTCCCAAGCCCAAAGATTAAAGCCACTTGCAATTGATGTTAAATCCCCAACGAATCCTGTCAATTGGTTTTTAGAGGGTAAAGATGATGTTCGTTCTTCGTATTATTTGGAAGATGTTGCAACGGAATTTCATGTTCAGGGCTTGGAATTGGATTGGGCTTGTGTTACTTGGGACGGTGATTTAAGATATTCTGAAAGCGGATGGGAAACTTTTTCTTTTGTCGGTAATAAATGGCAAAACATTCACAAGGAAGAAAGAAAAAGATATTTGATTAACGCCTACAGAGTATTGTTAACTAGAGCTCGACAAGGAATGGTAATCGTTCTCCCGGAAGGAAATGTTAAAGACCACACTAGAAAGCCAGAATACTACGACAAAACTTTCAACTATTTAAAAAGTATCGGTATCAAAACTCTTTAGCAGTTTCGAAATTCCCTTGTATTATTTCACCATCAGAAAACGACCAGTATCAATCTTATCTTGCTATCATTTCAGGGTCAGCACTAGCGACAATTTATGAAAGATACGGTTCGCGCTTGTTAGAACAAAATGTTCGTTCGTTTCTGCAATTTACTGGCAAGATTAATAAAGGTATGCGAAAAACCATAAATGAAGAACCACACATGTTTCTTGCTTTCAACAATGGAATTGCTGTGACTGCCGAAGAGATTGAAATTGCAAAATCAGGGGATGGAAAAGGATATCTTGTTTCAAAAGTTAAGGACTTTCAGATTGTGAACGGAGGACAGACAACAGCATCAATTTATCATACATTTAAAAAAGACAAGGCGAATATTTCAGGAGTATTTGTGCAGGTGAAATTGACCGTAGTAAAAAACAGAAACGATTTCAGCAAAATTGTTTCAAGAATATCAGAATATGCAAATACACAAAACAAGGTGTCTGTTTCTGATCTGAGTTCAAACATACCGTATCATATTGAACTGGAAAAATTATCACGTGGCATTTTCACACCACATGTAACAGGGCAGATTAATCAAACAAGATGGTTCTATGAAAGAGCAAGAGGTCAGTACAAGAATGCCAGAATTAAAGAAGGTTTCACCAAGGCTAAACAAAAAGCCTTTGACTTGAAGAATCCAAAAAAGCAAATGTTTAACAAGGAAGATTTGGCGAAGTATGTAAATGCATACCGGGAGATTTACGATGGAAATAAATTAAGAATCGGTCCTCATCTTGTAGTTCAGGGCAATCAGAAGAACTATGCTCAATTCCTGAATAACAACCTTATAGATAAACCTGACAATATATATTTTGAGGACATTGTTTCAAAAGCAATTCTATTCAGGACAGCAGAAAAGTTATATGGTGTGAAACCTAATGCTATTGGTGACCTTCGATACATAACGGTTCCTTATACCATTTCTTTGTTAAGTTATTTAACCGAATATAAATTAGATCTTTTTAAAATATGGACAAACCAATCCATATCAGAGGGACTTCAAAGTACTTTAAGAGATTTAATGCGCTTAGTTGAAAAATTCATTAAGGACTCTGCTCCAGGGGCTTTGTGCGGAGAGTGGGGAAAAAAGCAGGATTGTTGGATTGCAATGAAAGAGGAATTTAAAAATACCTCAATCCCAGTACCTCCCGATGATTTAATTAATCCGGAAACAAGGCCTCGGCGCAGGATAAGTGATACAGAAGTTGAAAATTCAAATTTTAAGGAAATAGAGGCAACAATTAAAAATATAAGTACACAAAAATGGAAAGTAATTTACCAATATTGCAAGGAGAACGACGAGATTCCGGATTATTTCACCAATGCTGTTCACAATCTCGGAAGAAAATTAAAGGAAGGTATTAGACCTACTTCTAAGGAAATACTTTTAGTAAATGAACTTTTGAATAAAATAATTTATAAAACTTCAATTTTTGATGAAGAGTGATCTGCAAATGAGGGGTATGGGGATTTGCTTACAAAAGAAAGAAGAAGAGTTTAGAAGGAATTAAACAAACCAAATTCATGTGGCAATACAGTTCTAGTACATCGCACATAATTTGCGAAACATTGCATTACAATGTATTTGTTTAAGCAATGGCAAATAGTAATTTGTTATGTATCGTAATTAATTTGTTGCTGTACTAGAATTATTATCTTCGGATTTAAGTCTTTTAAATAAGGAACAATTTATTGAATATTGCCCGCATCCTGCAAAACAATTAAGGTCAATCCATCTGGCAACAGTTATCCATCAGGGATTTTGAGTATAAAAGCAGATTGGTCAAAATAGAGGCTAGATGATGTATATTGTTTCAGATTTTAAAAATTGATTATTGATAAATATTAATTCTCGTTATGCACGGACAAACGGAGTTTGTCCGTGCCACCCAGAAAACTCTTTAAATAAAATGAAAATATTTATACAAGGCATTTAAAGTGTTCGATGCTTAACCTCGATAAATATCCCACAAATTATTTTTCACCTGTCTACCAACAGATTATAAACACCTTTTCAACCGATGAAGGGATGAACGGCAGTTCGTCCATGCGTGTCCTGGAAGGCGCAGAAAGGCAGATTAAAGAAGAACTGGTTCGATGCATCTGGTTTGGACAGCATATCAAAAAGGATATGCTTTTTACTGACGATGGTTCACGCCTCGAAGTTCTTTCGCCCGGATGGTGGAATTCAGAGGGAGGCCCCGATTTCAAACACGCTGAAATTCTCCTGGAAGGTAAGGGGCTTGTAAGGGGGAATGTCGAGGTTCATGTGTTTGCATCTGATTGGATACGACATCAGCATAATAAACAAGGTTCCTACGACACCGTATGCTTGCATGTCGTTATGTGGAATGACAATCATGGAGAATCTATCAAGAATTGTGGCGGTCGGTTAATTCCCCAATTAACGCTATCCAAATATTTAGGTGCCGAACTGGATGAATTGGTAGAAATGATTGACGTTGAATCCTATCTAAAAGGGGAAAAGGTTAATCCGGGACATTGTCAAACACAGATAGAAAGCCGGAAGATAAATGATCAGTGGCTAGGGCGTTTCCTCGATTATGCCGGCGATGAACGCATTCTTCAAAAGGCGAAAAGGTATGAACGATGGATAGAAAATAGCCCCTTTGAGCAAGTGCTTTATGAAGCAATTATGGAATCGCTGGGATATAAAAACAATAAGAAACCGTTCCTGACGTTGGCTTCTCGCACACCGCTTGAAGACATCCGGTATTTAATCCCTGAAGATGTATCTATTCAAAAGAAAAAGATAGATATGCAATCCCTACTCCTGGGTACGGCAGGTTTGCTGCCGCAGCAAAGAGATCTAAAACCAGATCGTGACAAAGAAGCTGCGGAATATATCAACGATATTGAACATACATGGAGTGAGATTCAAAAGAAAATTACCCAGGTTCCCATGACAAAAAGTGACTGGAGCTATGCGGGAATCAGACCAGCAAATTTCCCGGAAAGAAGGATTGCGGCTATAGCCAATGTCCTTTCGGAGTGTTCATCCCTCAGCATCTTCAGATACATCTTATCGGTATTTGAAAAGGTGGAAGGTTACAAAGAAGAGCGTAAAATTATGAAGAAGTTCCTTGAAGATATACAATCTCTCTTTCTTAATATTTACGACCCCTATTGGTCTTACCATTATACATGGCTTGGGAAAAAACTGACAAAACCCGTTAAATTACTTGGGAAAGAGAGGACTTCTAACATCCTCATTAATGTTATCATTCCCATCTTGCTTATGTATGTCAGAAGGCATAACAATCAAAACATGGAAAAGATATTACATCTTGTGTATAGAAATTATGTCCCTCTCCCTGATACCAGTGTAACGAATTTCATGTGTAATCGTATCTTCGGACAACCGGATGCATCAAAAAGAATTATTAATTCTGTCCGGCGGCAACAGGGTTTGTATCAAATCTTTAAGGATTTTTGTGAGAATGATAATATAAGCTGTAACAAATGTGCCTTGTATTTGTCTATGGTAAAAAGCTCATGATGCAGGAAGAACATTTGAAACTACAGATTGTGCAGATGACACAGATAAAAAATACGATCCGTCTGTAAAATTTGTGATTGCATACAAAGTGAAAATATTTAAATTCTTTATCGCAGGTATTTTGGGTGCCTGGCTTATCAGGTTGCTTGCCTCTACCGTCCGTATTTATGACGATCCAAAAGGATTTAATAAAAAGGCGAAAACCCGCCATGTCATATATACCTTCTGGCATTGTATGATGCTTATTCCGGCTTATGTTTGCCGGGACAGTAATATACAGGTACTTATTAGTCAACACTCTGATGGTGAGTATATCGCACAAGTTATAAAAAGACTCGGTTATGGTGCCATTCGGGGTTCAACAACAAGGGGTGGCAGAAGGGCAGTAAAGGCTATGATCGATAAAGTACGTGAAGGATATTCTGTGGCGATTACTCCGGACGGACCGCGAGGACCTCGATTCGTTGTGCAACCTGGAAGTATTTATCTCAGTCAAAAGACAGGGTTGCCCATTGTTCCCGCTGCGATTGGATTGTCCCGTTATTGGAAGCTTCCTAGCTGGGACGAATTTCGTATCCCAAAACCATTCTCCCGTGCATTAATCATGTATGGCGACCCCATTTACATTCCGCCTGATCTTACCGGGGAAGAAATGGAACACTATCGACTTTTGATAGAAAGGATTATGAAGGAAATGACAGAAAAAGCAGATATCTTAGTCCTGGGAAAAAAAAGGTGTTTGCGCTAATTACAGCAAATGCTTCTCCCCTACACGGTATGGAAAACATCGCTATTGTGGGGGATTTTTTAAAAAACTACATTGTTATCTACTTCTTTGTCTAATTTTTTTACTGCTCCTGCCTTTTATCTTTCCTTTTGCGAACAAAAGATTGCTTCATCGCTTCACTCATCGCAATGACAATTGTTTGTGTGTATCCATTTTATCAAAACGGAATACGAGCAAACAGCATTTTGAATGTTTGCAGAGAATTACCCTGGCTCTGATGCAGGGGGGAAGTCTCGGATTGTAACGATCAAACTGTTGCCCGCGATATAGGCTGCTGCAGCGATGCCTGCGCCGCTGCGAGCCTTGCAATGGGAACACGAAACGGGGAGCAGCTAACATAGTTCATTCCCACGGCATGACAAAACGAAATAGTCTGCGGATCGCCCCCATGCTCACCACAAATCCCAACCTTGAGTTGTGGACGCGTGCTTCTTCCTTTTTTAATACCGATTTCTACCAATTGACCGGTGCCCTCACGGTCAATTACCTGAAATGGATCCTTTTCAAGAATACCTTTTTCAAGATATTCAGGCACGAAAGAACCAACATCATCGCGACTAAAACCAAAGGTCGTCTGCGTTAGATCATTGGTGCCAAAGGAAAAGAATTCAGCCTGTTTCGCGATCTTATCAGCGGTGAGGGCTGCGCGGGGCAGTTCAATCATGGTGCCAATCATATATTCAATCTGCACATTTTTCTTCTGCATTACGTCTTTAGCAATTCTGTGAACACCATCTTTGAGCAGATTAAACTCTTGTTCCGTGCTGATAATGGGCAACATAATCTCCGGATACACGATAACGCCTTTTTTCTTCACATTGCAGGCAGCTTCAATGATTGCATGGATCTGCATATCATAGATCTCCGGATACGTAATGCCCAGCCTGCAACCACGGAGTCCCAGCATGGGATTCAATTCATGAAGGGCGGATACCTTTTCCTCCACCTCCTTAAGGCTGATCTTCATTTGCTTTGCCATTTCTTTCTGGCTATGCTTTTCCTGCGGCAAAAATTCATGAAGTGGCGGGTCGAGGAGTCGTATTGTTACCGGAAGGCCATTCATCGTGGTAAATATCTGTTCAAAATCACGACGCTGCATCGGAAGCAACTTCTTCAGGGCGGAAGTGTACAAATTCATCGGGCCTTTGAGCTCCTTCCTGGCGTGCATCAATTCTTTTTTAATCTTATCCTTTTTGTTATTTGTGTCCTTTTGCAGTTCCTTTTCAAGTCCGGCAATCTTTGTCTTCAATATTTTTACGTCCGGCGCAGAGAGGATCACCTGCCGTACTGAGTCAATCCTGTTTTCCCCAAAGAACATATGCTCCGTCCGGCAGAGCCCGATACCTTCAGCACCCAATTCCCGCGCTTTTTTTGCATCTGCCGGCGTGTCGGCGTTAGTCCTGATTTTTAGTTTGCGTACTTCATCAGCCCATTGCATAAGGGTAGCAAAATCTCCACTGAGCCCTGGTTCAACGGTAGGAACCATTCCCAACATCACTTCACCGGTACTGCCATCGATCGAGATATAATCACCTTTTTTAACTACTTTGCCATTTACCTTGAAGGTCTGGCTTTTATAATCTACCAGTAACGCGCCACACCCTGCCACACAACACTTACCCATTCCCCTTGCCACCACAGCCGCATGAGACGTCATGCCACCGCGTGTTGTCAGAATGCCTTTGGAAACGTGCATCCCTCCGATATCCTCCGGGGATGTTTCTTTTCTTACAAGAACAACCTTTTCTTTCTTATCCAGAGCCCATTTCTCAGCGTCTTCAGCATTAAATACCACCTTCCCTGTTGCCGCGCCCGGAGAAGCCGGAAGTCCGGTAGCAATAATCTCCTTTTTTGCCCTGGGGTCAAAGGTTGGATGCAACAACTGATCAAGCTCGCTGGGGTTGATACGCACAATGGCAGTCTTTTTGTCAATCAGCCCTTCTTTGACCATATCCACCGCAATCTTAACTGCCGCCTGGGTAGTGCGTTTCCCCGTTCTTGTCTGCAACATAAACAACCGGTTTTCCTGGATGGTAAATTCTATATCCTGGACGTCTTTAAAATGATTTTCCAGGGTATTTTTATAGGTCACAAGCTGCTTATAAACTGCAGGCATCTCTTTTTCGAGATTCGCAATTGGCTCTGGCGTGCGGATGCCGGCAACAACATCCTCGCCCTGAGCATTAATGAGGAATTCACCGTAGAATTTGTTTTCGCCCGTTGAAGGATTCCTGGTAAAGCATACCCCGGTGGCGGAATGATCTCCCATATTTCCAAAGACCATGGCCTGAATATTGACGGCGGTTCCAAGGAGACCTTTAATTTCATAGAGTTGACGGTATTTAACTGCCCGCGGATTATTCCACGATGCAAATACGGCGTCGATTGCCTTCCGGAGTTGTATCTTTGGATCAGTTGGAAAGTCTTCACGGGTCTTTTTTTTATAAACAGATTTAAACGCTTCGACAATTTTTTTTAACTGCTCAGACGTCAGTTCGGTATCGCTTTTTGCCCGTACCTTCTTTTTACAGGCATCAAGAATCTCTTCAAAATAATGACGCTCGATGCCCATAACAACATCGCCAAACATGGTAATAAACCGCCGGTAAGCATCTAATACAAAACGTTCATTGCCGGTTTTTTTGATGAGTCCGGCAACGGCTTCCGGGGTTAATCCCAGATTTAAAACCGTATCCATCATGCCGGGCATAGACGCAGCCGCGCCGCTCCGGACAGAAACCAATAAAGGATTGTTTGGATCCCCTAATTTCGCCCCCATAAGTTTCTCCAGACGGGAGAGATTCTGTTCTATTTCTTTGGCGAGACCGTTGGGGTACTGTTTATTGTTCCTGTAATACACATCGCAAACCTCTGTTGTTATAGTAAACCCGGGAGGAACGGGAATACCAAGATTGGTCATTTCTGCAAGATTGGCTCCCTTGCCGCCAAGCAGGTGCTTCATGTCAGATCTTCCGTCTGCAGAGCCATTGCCAAAAAAATAGACATACTTGGGTGACATCCAGTTACTCCTTTCTACAGTATAATATCAATACACATGAAGGGGATGATTTATATGATTAGAATCAAAGATAGAAAAGGTTTCATATGCTATCAAAAAAGAAGCCTGCAATCAAGAAAATTCATGGTAAACACCGTTAGTTTGTACTCGATAGCAGTGGCGAAGCGTGTGTTTTCGAAGAGCAAACCTGACACTCCTGATTGAAACAAGTATTTTTTCCCTACAGAGCCTGGATTTGAAAGAAGTTAACGACACGCAAACTTAAATGAAATCAAATGTTATATGAAAATGTGAAAAAATATGATATTATGTGAGACGTAGCAAATAAGTATACATGTAAGTTCCCGTGCCGGGACGACAGCCCGAAGCAATCCCCCGTGCCTGGATTACCTAGCGGAGTTTACGCTGAGCAATGCGAATGTACTCGCAAGGATAACTTCTTTTTGCTTTCACAATAGAAGACGACGAAGCCGTAACCCAAAAAGGCGCTGGATGCCGGATAACAAATTCAAAAAAACGATGGAAAATCCTGTTAAGATAACTGAAATCCTCAGAAATCAGAATTTTTTAAAACTCTGGATCGGTCAGATCGTATCCGCACTTGGTGACCGGTTCCACCAAATGGCATTACTGGGATTAATCATGAAAAAAGGGGGAAATGTTGGTGAAGAGTTATCAAAAATTACCTTTTGGAGCGTCCTCCCCTTTTTCTTGTTTAGCCTTGTTTCCGGCGTGCTTTCAGACCGGTGGTCAAGGAAGAGCATTATAATAGGTTCTGATATAGCAAGGGCCCTTTTGGTGTGCGCCATTCCCTTCGTTATTGGGAGCCCTGGCTCTATTCATGCTGCCTACCCGTTTATTTTTACTATTGGTATTTTTACCTGCCTCTTCTCGCCGGCAAAGTTTTCCATTATTCCTGATCTTGTGAAAAACCGCCAACTTCTGGTTGCAAATTCTCTGATTGCCTCTTCAGCGCTTCTAAGCGTTTTGGCCGGTACGGCTGCAGGCGGTATTATTTTCGATTCTCTGGGATTTAAGGCGTCCATGTTCCTGAATGCCTTTGCCTATCTTTTTTCTGCAGGCACTATCTGGAAGTTGCGGACAAAAGAGACTATCCACACTAAAATAAAAGGCATAGTCGATGTATTCGCGGATATCAGAGAAGGTATGAAATATATTTTCCATGAGGCAAGGGTGATAATACTTATTTCTTTTGGTGCAATTTTCTGGTTTATTGCAATCGGTTTTTATGTGATAATCTCCGATTTTGCAGGAAAGGTGTGGGGTTTTACTGCATTAACCCCTCTCGGTCTGATTTTTACATTACTCGGCGGTGGTCTTCTTGGTGGCTCTCTCCTGGCGGGTAAGTACGGGAACCGGATACAGAGGAATACGCTGTATACGGGTAGTATCTGGATGCTGGCCTTCGGCATCATAGCCTTCTCTTCGTTTCAATCGTATACCGTGGCCTTATGCATTATCTTTTTTATAGGGATTGCAGGGGGTGCGTTTCTTACCCCTATCAATGCGGATATTCAGGAGATTGCGCCTGACGGGTTAAGGGGAAGGTCATTTGCCTGTAAGGACATTTTTATGAATGCCGCAATGGTGGCGCCTATACTGCTTATGGGTAAATTAACAACCTTCATTGCGATCCGAAAATTGATATTGTATTTGGGAGTGGGAGTCTTTTTGGCCGGCATCTTCGTGGCGTGGAAGAGTATCGGACTCAATACAATCCGGGAACATGCGATGAAAGATGCATAATCACAGTTGCACCGCTCCGCTTTTCAATTATGAAAAACGAAACAGGAAAAGTACACTATACAAATGGGATGTCTTTCTATGCTAAGTATCCCCGCCTTCTTGGATTTTTGAATAATTGTTTCTTCTTTGTGCTCAGGGTGATTGGCCTTGTTTTGTTGAAAATTTTTTTTCAAATCCAGGCTCAGCATAAAGGATGTATCCCCAGGAAAGGTCCCCTCATTGTTGCCGCGAATCATTTCAGTTACATGGACCCCGTAGCGCTTCAAGCAATGTTTCCCAGACGAATAGCCTTTATGATGACGGAACGCTACTACGAGGGCAGAGGGAAATTGCTTTTTCAGATATTGCACTGTATCTGTGTTAAGGAGAAAGGTTCAAACACAACGGCACTTAGGCAGGGTTTGGAGGTGCTGAAAAAAAGCGACGTTTTAGGCATCTTCCCGGAGGGAGGCGTGAGCCGGGAGGGTCAGCTACAGCAGGGAAACCCGGGCATCGGTTTCCTTGCCATAAAGAGTGGCGCACCCGTCATCCCCGCATTTATCTCCGGTACTTATAAGGCATTGCCAAAGGGCGCGAAGATACCAAAAATTTCCCGGATTAAAATAATTTTTGGTAAACCGTTAATTTTTCAGCAGGTTGGCGAACGTGAGAAAAAGAAGGGGATGGAGGAGATTACACAAACGATTATGGAACATATTGAAAAACTGCCTTTTTTCGACAGGCAAACAGAATAAATTTATTGCATAGGAATTTTCATTTTATTTAAACGAGTTACAGGGTGGCACTGGCAAACGTTGTTTATCAGTGTAATATATTCCAATATCCGTGTGTATATTCAAACACCATGGACAAACAAGCTTGTCCATGCCACCCTGTAACCGAAGACATCATTAGTGGAATTCTCTCATGATCACGTTGCATAAAGAAATACTCAGCGACCTGTCTCTCTATGGCCAAGAATTTATGCTGGGCTATGGGAGCACCGCATGTCTCCTTATCCATGGTTTTGGCTGTGGACCAATTCAGATGCGTGAGCTTGCTGAAAATTTATGCAGATGGGGCTTTACCGCCAGGGGCATACTTTTACCTGGACATTGCAAAAACATGGGTGGATATTCGTCGACTGCGCATCATGACTGGATTGCAAAGGTAGAGACTGAATATCGTCAGTTAAAAAAGATATACCGGCGGGTTATTGTTGTCGGGTTTTCCCTCGGCGCACTTTTGACCTTGCAATTGTCAATGCAGTATTCCCCGGAGAAAATAATCCTCATGGGTACCCCTCTGTATTTGGTCCGGAAGTATCTGCCCATACCTTCAGTAATCAGAATATGCAGAAATTTTATCAAAAGGGTAAAAACCTGGAAGCGGGTGTGTTATATGGAATCGGAGGGATACACCGGTTACCTGCACCAGCCTGCCGATACCCATTTTTCAATCCCCGCATTATATGGGTTCACCGAGATCCTGAGCACCGTTAATGTCGGACTGCAGGAGGTAAAGTCACCTGCACTGGTTATCCACTCTAAAAAAGACCTTCTTGCTGCCCCCGAGAGTGCACAACACGTGATGAGACATCTTGGTTCTGATTACAAAAGGCTGGTTTGGCTTGAAAGAAGTCATCACCTGGTGATGTACGACAAGGAAAAAGACAGGGTTTTCGGAGCGATAAAAGAATTTATAACGGATGTCTGATCCGGGTGAGCTTGCCGCCAGTTTTTTACACCTGGCGATGATCGAGCCAGCCGGCCATTGCGTATATCTCAATGCGAACGGACTCGGGCTAATTCGGCCTGCCAAACGTATGCACCACGATCATAAAAAGCTTAAGCGCCCAGGGCATCCACGGTCTGGCGAGCCACAACGTTCTGATGCTGCCATACATGCCCATACTTGCGCATCAGAAGACTGGTATCCAGGGAAAGATCGCCGGGAGGGTATCCCCGGTGTCAAGTTATGTCCTCGGTTGCAGGGTGGCATAGACAAACTTGTTTGTCCATGTCACTCTATAACCCGCTTAAATAAATTGAAATTACGGTCGTTCATCCCAAAGGCACCAGCCCAGCCTTCAATGACGCCTGACACGATTGTAATCGGGAAAGCGCTGACTCGCTCGTGCATCTCTCTCTTCTTCAGTCCTGCACACGTACTGTTGTTCAGCGCCTAAGCTCACCGGCTCGTAAAAACGTCCGGCGGGGCGCCTTGTTGGCATTTAGAGCACGATTTGTACCTGCCGGCTTCTTCTGATAACACGCTGTCCCGTTGAGTTGTTGATTAGTGTAAAACGAGCACGGATCTCGTCTGCACCGTTCGTATCCTCGTTCAGCAGATCGATGCTTACCGTGCTCGTAAAAACGTTATCAGCGTTAATAAGATTAAGTGGGTTGTTGAATGTCCTAGATAAAGGAAAGGTGAAGAGAACCTCGTCTGATAACTCCCCGGGATCATCCGCTATCAGAACACAGCGAAGGGTGAAGCCAGGGTTTCCCGGTATCGCAAGGGCAGCAAGTTCAAAGGGCGTTAAGATGACGCGGCATCCAGCAACGCAATCTACAGTGCCGTTCGCGACGTTCTGATTTAACGTCAGCACTCTGTTTGTGATGTTCACGGTAATCTCTCCATTTCGGGCGCCTATTGTGTTCGAATTGGACATTCATGATATAGGCGGCACTCAAGTAGTCCAATATGGATAAAGAAGGCTACTCAAGGAATTTGATTCCCTTTGTAGCTTTTTCGCAATAATTGAGTTTTTTGAAAAAGGTAGCGTAGCTTCTTTGTGGTAGACCGGTGCGGAGGACTTTGTCGTGAGCTCCGTCGAACGGTAAACCATCCGCGCTACATATTTTATTTCGTGACAATTGTATAGAAAGTATGAATTTTTCAAAAAGCTAAAATGTTACGTCTTCTCTACATTGCTCGTAAACACTCAGGGGTAGACGTTCTCTCTATTTCAGTTAAAATTATAACCGCCTCCTGGATGTATTTATCCATGTTCAACCGGGGTCTTTTGCAAAATCAGTTTATATCTTTTCGATCTTTGCTCCACAGACCTTGTATTCGGCCGTCTGGGTGATATTGTCGTAGGCGTCCTTTGTCAGCTTATTTACAGCAGCCTCTGCAAAATGCATAGGTATCCAGATAACACCTCGTTTCACCTTATCAGAGACCTCTGCACGGGCGGTTATCTCACCACGACGTGATGCAATCCTTACCATTTCACCATCAAAAATACCCAGTTCCTTTGCATCTGCCTCATGTACTTCAACGAAACAGTCGTTCGTTTTATGGATAATGCCTGCCGACCGGCGGGTCATCGTACCTGCTCCGTAATGATATAGAGTACGCCCTGTTGTTAATAATAACGGATACTCTTTGTCCGGACTCTCTGCAGGCGCCCGGTAAGGCAACACAAAGAACTTTCCAAGACCACGTGGGAATTTACCTTCGTGCAGAAATTTCGTGCCTGGATGTTTCACATCCGGACATGGCCATTGAATGCCATTATTTTCGATTCTTGCATAATTAATGCCTGCGAGCATGGGGGTAAGGCTGGCAATCTCATCCCAAACCTCTTTGGGAGACGGATAATCCATTTTATAACCCATGCGAGTAGAGATTTCACAAGTAATTTGCCAGTCTGGTTTCGTGTTTCCAATAGGGTTGATCGCCTTGCGCACACGTTGTACGCGCCGTTCCGTGTTGGTAAAGGTACCGTCCTTTTCAGCAAAACTGGCAGCAGGCAGGATGACATCCGCATACTTTGCCGTTTCTGACATGAAGATGTCCTGCACCACCAGAAATTCAAGATTCTCCAATCCCTTAATGGTGTAATCCTGATTCGGCTCACTGATGACCGGGTCTTCTCCGATTACGTACAACGCCTTAAACTGGTTCTTGTTCATCCGCTCAAACATGGTTGGCGCCGTTGCCCCGGGGGTTCTTGACAATTTAACGCCCCATGCCTTTTCAAACTTCTCCATAACCGCATTGTCAGTAATGTCCTGGTAGCCGGTCATTTTGTTGGGTATACACATATCGGTAGCGCCTTGCACGTTATTCTGCCCGCGGATGGGATTGACGCCAGTGCTGGATTTCCCGATGTGACCGGTCAATAGGGCAAGGTTAGCAATGGTTCTGACATTATCTGTGCCGCAGGTATGTTCGGTAATTCCCAGGGTGTAATAGATAGCCGATTTCTCTGATTTTGCGTACAGCCGGGCAGCTTCGCGAATATCTTCAGCGGGAATGCCGGTATATTCTGCGGCCTTTTCAGGGGTAATATCCTTGAGGAATTCCTTAAGTTCCTCATAACCTTCCGTGCGCATCTTAATAAACTCTTTATTTTCCAGCCCCTCGGCAATGATCACATGTGCCATTGCATTAAGAAGCCAGTTGTCTGAACCAGGCTTGACAGGGAGATACAACTTCGCATGCTGTGAAAACCAAATTTGGCGCGGATCGGCTACGATAAACGTACATCCGCTACGGAGCGCCTTTTTCATTTCCAATCCTACAATCGGGTGTGCTTCCGTGGGATTGCCACCGATCAGGAAGATGAGTTTGCAATCCTTGATTTCGCTTATGGAATTGGTCATTGAACCACTACCAAATGACATCGCCAGACCGGCGACGGAAGGCGCGTGTCAAGTCCGGGCACACTGGTCTACGTTGTTCGTGCCAATTGCAGCCCGCGCAAATTTCATCGCCAGGTAGTTTTCTTCATTCGTGCACCGGGAAGAACTCATCACGCCAATGTCATCCTGTCCATATTTTGCCTTTATCTCGTTCAATCTGGAGGCAACAAAGTCCAATGCTTCATTCCATGTCGCCTCTTCGAATTTTCCATTCCTTTTTATGAGAGGCTGTTTTAATCGGTCCGGGTGATGGATAAAGTCGTATCCAAAACGTCCTTTTACGCATAAGTTACCGTCGTTGGGAATAGAACCGGTCTTTGAGGTTACCTTGATGACTTCCTTCCCCTTCACATTTAAATACATCGTACAGCCTACGCCGCAGTATGCGCAGGTGGTTTTTATCTGCTTCAACTCCCAATCCCGGGCCTTTCCAACGGCCTGTTTTTCCACTAATGATCCCACCGGACAGGTTGATACACACTGACCGCAAAGGACACAGGTCGTCTCACGCCGTTGCTTTCCAAAGGGTAAACCGGTTTCTGTCGTAAATCCACGGTGCTTAAAACCAATCGCATAATCTTGTTGCACTTCGGCACAGATACGGACACAGCGGCCACACAGGATACACTTGCTGGTGTCCTGTTGGATGGCAGGGTTTTCATCTTCAGTGACGCCGCCATCGGGTTCTTCAAAGAACCTGCTGTCCCTCACCTGATACTCGTATGCAAGGTTCTGTAACGCACAGGCGCCACATTTATCACAGGTCAAACAATCCTTGGGATGATCAGAAAGGATCAGCTCTAAAACCGTCTTTCGTGTATTTAAAACTTTCTCTGAATTTGTGCAGATCACCATTCCGTCAGTTGCCTCGGTGCTGCAAGAAGTGATGAGCGCGCTCGAATTACCCCGTTCGACCTCTACCATGCAGACACGGCATGCTGCGAAGGGTTCAAGACGCGGATCGTGACAAAGGGTTGGAATTTGAATGCCAATGGAGTTAGCCGCCTGTAAAATTGTCTTACCTTTATTTACTTCTACCGTCTTGCCGTCAATCGTTAATGTAATTTTTGGAATCATTACCATAGGATATATTCTCCTTGCATAGACAAACCGTGAAAAAAATCGTTATCAACCTTCTGCGTTAACGAATTTCAGTCTTTGGAGTCCTCTCTAAAAAGAGGAGCCATGAAATCATTGCCATAGACAACCTAATTTATCATAATTCCTGCATATCCAACGACTTGATCAAAATTGCCGGCAACATCACCACTGGTTTCATACCGCACAAGTTCAGCCTTTTTTGCCCCCCGTTCCTTTGAACATACCAGCAGGGTAATTGCCGGATAAATACCGCACATCGTAATGTGCATTTCGCGTACCTTACGGTACAAGGCGTCCTCATCAAGGGCTAAAATCTCGCCTATAGCAATTCTATCCTTTCGGTTGGCTGATGCCTGCGATTCATGATGCGTCATATCGGAAGAGGCTACCACAAGGGCATTCGGGCGTAGTTTCTGTAATACCTGGGACAAATGTTTTCCAATATTTTTAAGGTCTGCGATATTCTGTGCAGAGATAACCATCACAACAATTTCAGCGCGGGGATTAAAATATTGAATAAAAGGCAACTGTACCTCGGCAGCGTGCTCATACAAATGTGCCTCCTGGTCTTTTTCAAGAAGATTGCATGTGTTGATTAACGCTTCAACAACCTCCTCATCAATCTTCACATCTCCCATAGGG
Source organism: Candidatus Brocadia sapporoensis (assembly GCF_001753675.2). Taxonomy (GTDB): domain Bacteria; phylum Planctomycetota; class Brocadiia; order Brocadiales; family Brocadiaceae; genus Brocadia; species Brocadia sapporoensis. Next base: position 17,218 of record NZ_MJUW02000064.1, read on the forward strand.
GTGCGCCACTTTCCGTCGGGCCAAACAGAATACGGCACTCCATAACCGGTATGATTGGGAGCCAAAATAACCACGGTATCGGGGATTGTAATTCTTGAATAAAGAGTTCCTGCTACACGCCCTGAATATATATATCCGGCATGCGGAGAAATTATGCCAAGAACGATCTGCTTGTCACAATCCTTGATCACAAAACCCTCTACGTCGCTTTTCAACTGGGTTGTGTTACTGCTGTAAAAACTACCTGCTACAGTTGGTTGTCGTATGATCATTACACTACACGATTGAAACAGGCCAGAAAAAAGTCACATAAAAAAGTAGTTTAACATGATGTTCTGAAACAGTCAAACTTCTTTTCCCGTAGGATGTTACTATTTTAAAAATGAACATTTTAAAATAGTAACATCCTGTATCAAGTGAGCCGTTGGTTTGCATCTTGTTTTTAATTATGATGGCCATTTCCCTTCCTTTATTGTTATTACAAAAGGCAATATTTCAGACGTGAAAGTGGCGCATCTGTTATCCTTTGATCCTGGCGCCATTGTGGTAGACGATAGAGGCTATAATGATTACCGCCTTTTTGGCAAGTGAACGGACCAATGCGTCTCTTTTGCCACTTGGATGAAGAATAATACCCGATACGAGGGTGTCAAAGAACAGGAAATTTCCAAGAACGGTCATATTCTCAAAGACGAGGTTATTCACCTTACGGGAACGAAAGCCAATGCAAGGCATCTCCACCCTCTCCGGTGGATAGGGGTCTGTAACCCTGAGAAAGACGAATTCGAGCATGGAATTATGCCGATGGGAAAAGGCTTTGGCTCTGAGATAAAACGGAACCGATGCCAACATTGCAACATCGCTCCTTTTGGGCGGTCCGCAATATTGCAACCTTGCTTTCTCAGTCTTTTTTACGAAGGGTTTCGGGCTGCACGTATCATCTACGGCGAGAAGACCGTCTTTCGTTGAGAGTAGTGGTTTTTTGTTTTTGAATGATTTCTTGTCTAGTGCGTTTCGTTGCCAGGATATCCCATTTTAAGTCTGAGAAAAAATATCAAAATTTCTGACAATCGGTATGAGTGGCTTTTGCCATTGCATTAAGGGGGTTTCTTTTGTAGTCTTTAAACATGGCAGAGATGACCAGCGTAAACAGGGTTATTCGTTTGTTGTTGAAGCGCGAGGAGAAGTGTGTGAGGAATTTATTTAACAAAGAGATATGTACACCGAAAACACCCAAATCCTCTGTTCCTGACGTTGATTGACAGAGAAGTTAACAAGTACAATTCATAGCAGGAGTAAAGGAATAAGTCCGGTATAAAAAGATCGCGATGCATTGATTTGTAGTAAGTTGAGTTGGATCTATAAATGCTTTTTCGTAAATGTTTTTTAACAAAGTAATGGTCGTGATTATTTTGTTGTCATGATGTTAGTTATATAACACCTAAATCCTGCAAACAAGGCGAAGCCTTGTTGCAGGATTAGGCCAGAAATGGT
>NZ_MJUW02000023.1 GCF_001753675.2 Candidatus Brocadia sapporoensis
AACCGTAGAAGAACCCATCTACATCAGAGACCCAAAACATTATAATTCAATTTAGGATTGAGGTTCATTATGGCTTTAAACAGTAATTGTATCTTGGAGAAACAGCAAGCACCCATCGTTGAGAACTTACTGACGCGGAGTGCAATGTATCAGATACTTTCTGCCTGTTTTTTATATCCAACAGAGCAAAATTTGGAGGTATTAAAAAATCCAGATTTTCAAGAGCACTCGAAGAATTTGGTCAGGTGTTACGAAGGGCTGGATAGCGGAGAAGAATTAAAAAGGTGTTTGGATGAAGTTCATAAGGTGTATAACAACAATGCCTCAGTAGAAACTTTGCGAAGAACATATAGTCGTATTGTAGGGCATACGATATCGAAGGAGTGCCCTTTATACGAAACCCAGTATGGTGCAGCCCATGTGTTTCAACAGGTGCATGAGTTGGGCGACATACAAGGATTTTATAAGGCTTTTGGCTTGGATGTTTCTGATACAGAAAAAGAGCGATGCGATCACATTAGCGTAGAGTTGGAATTTATGCATTTTTTGTTGTACAAGCAAGCCTATGCACTAGAAAATCACGGAGACGAAAAGGTGCAGGTGTGTATGGATGCACAAAGGAAATTTATGAAGGAGCATATTGGAAAATGGGTGCCTCTTTTTGCAGTTCTTTTTGGTAGAAAGGCTGAAGAAGGTTTTTATTGTGCGTTGTCTGCGTTAACGAAAGAGTTTTTGCGATTAGAAATGAAGTTGATGGATGTTAATACGGAGATGTTCAAAGAGTCCGACTTGACCCAGGAAATGGTCGCGGGCGCCCCGGATGAATGCTTGTCGTGTGCATCCTCAGAAGATGTTGAACTGGAATAAAAAGGATTTTTATGAAAATTGAGTTTGATCCAAATTTAATTGAAGAAGTGATATTCAGAGAATTGAAGGTGCGTGAGGAGAAGGGCGATTTTTCCCTTACCAACGAGTATCATTCTCTAGCCGATCCTGTTTATGAAAATTTTTCTTTGGATGAACGACCGGTAGAGTTTAAAAAGATCGAATGGGATTTCTTTAAGAAGCTTGGTTTTTCAACGATAATCAAAGAAATTTTTGGTGAGTTTTCTGAATTGGAGACTAAGATTGCCGGTGGTGTTATGATAAAAGCCTTGAGTCCCTTTGATGAGGGATCTAATCTCACAAAAGGTCCAAATTCAGAAGAATTAAGAAAAAGAGTCACCATCAAACTGCTCCCTGAGCGTTTCCAGGACGTTGTGTATCTTAAAAAATTAGTTAGGCATGAGTTAACACATATAGCCGACATGGTTGATGAATCTTTTGGTTACAGGGATGAGCGCCTTGGAGGCAACCCTATGGAAGAAAGTATTATCAGGGAAAGATATAGCACTTTCTGGGATATCTTTGTGGATAGCCGATTGATCAGGGGCGGAAAAGAAACAGTTTCTGATAAAGAAAGCAGATATCAGGAGTTTGAGTCGCTCTATAAGAAGATCCCGGCGGAAGTTAAAGTAGCCATTTTTGATGTTCTTTGGCAAGATGAGCATTTGACACATGACAGGATATTAGAGTTGTCGAAGGATGTGAGTAAGGTGATAAAGATTGCTGAAGGTTTACCGGTAAAACAAGTTAAAAAAGTCAAGAAAACTCTCTTGCCAGGGTCACAATGTCCGTTATGTCAATTTCGTACCTATCATTGGGTCGACAATCCTGAATATGAGTCCCACCTTGTTGATGCTATTAAAAAGGATTTTCCTGAATGGGAGTCGGAAGATGGCGCCTGTGAACGATGCATAGAGGCATATAAGGTGAGAAGTTCTGCTAATGTCTATAGTTAATATTTTATATAAATTGTTTTTAAATTGAGAAAGGAGTAGGAAATATGAAGCTTACCAGAAGGACTTTCCTACAGGTGGCGGGAGCAACGGGCGCAACCTTCACCATCGTCAATAAGGCGATGGCATTCAGATTGTTAAAGCCCGCTGTTGAGGTGGGAAATCCGTTAGATGCTTATCCTGACCGTTCGTGGGAGAGGGTTTATCGTGACCAATACAGATATGATCGAACATTTACTTTTACGTGCTCACCAAATGACACTCATGCCTGTAGAGTAAGGGCGTTTGTAAGAAACGAAGTGGTTATGAGGGTTGAGCAAAACTATGACCATCAAAATTACTCAGATTTGTACGGAAACAAGGCCACACGAAACTGGAATCCTCGTATGTGCCTCAAGGGCTATACCTTCCATCGAAGGGTTTACGGGCCTTACAGACTAAGGTATCCGCTTATCAGAAAAGGGTGGAAGCAGTGGGCAGATGACGGTTTTCCGGAATTGACACCGGAAAATAAAACGAAATATATGTTTGACGCCAGGGGACAGGATGAGCTCTTGAAAGCATCGTGGGATGATGCATGGACATATGCAGCAAAAGGGATTATTCATATTACCAAGAAGTATAGTGGTGAAGAAGGTTCAAAGAAACTCATAGAGCAGGGATATCCGAAAGAGATGGTGGATGCCATGAAGGGCGCTGGCACGCGGACCTTTAAGGGGCGTGGTGGTATGGGGCTCCTTGGTGTTATTGGGAAATACGGCATGTACCGATTTAACAATATGCTTTCCTTATTAGATAGCCATAACAGGGGAGTTGGGCCAGATAAAGCACTCGGTGGGAGGAACTGGTCGAACTATACGTGGCATGGTGATCAGGCTCCAGGCCATCCATTCTCTCATGGATTGCAGGGATCTGATGTTGATATGAATGATATCCGGTTTTCAAAGCTGGTCATTCAAACGGGAAAAAATCTGATAGAAAATAAGATGCCTGAAGCACACTGGCTTACGGAGGTTATGGAAAGAGGTGGAAAACTTGTTGTTATTACCCCCGAATACAGCCCGTCTGCTCAAAAAGCAGATTATTGGATACCTATCAAGTGTAACACTGATACGGCGCTTTTCTTAGGAATTACAAAAATCCTGATGGACGAGAAGTTGTATGATGCTGATTATGTGAAGAAATTTACAGACTTTCCGCTTCTTGTAAGGACGGATACTTTGAAGAGGCTGCAAGCCAAGGATGTCTTTTCGGATTACAAATTGGAAGACATTTCTCACGGTGCCAGCTACAAGATTCAGGGTTTGCACGATGACCAGAGGGAGATTATAGGAGACTTCGTGGTGTGGGATGCAAAGACGAATGGCCCCAAAGCCATTACGAGGGATGATGTTGGTGATAAACTAGTTGCCAAAGGCATTGATCCTGTTCTTGATGGTATTTTCAAGGTAAAAACTGTGGATGGGAAAGAAATAGAAGTCATGTCTCTTTTTGAGATGTATAAGATTCATTTGAAGGATTATGATATAGATACTGTAGTCGAAATAACAAATTCTCCAAAAGAGTTAATACAGAGGTTAGCGCATGACATCGCCGCCATAAAACCAGTAGCTATACATTACGGCGAAGGTATCAACCATTACTTTCATGCGACACTTATGAACAGATCGACTTATTTGCCTCTTATGTTGACCGGAAACGTAGGTTATAATGGATCTGGATCACATACCTGGGCAGGGAACTACAAAGCTGCCAATTTCCAATCTGCAAAGTGGTCTGGACCTGGGTTTTATGGATGGGTAGCGGAGGATGTTTTTAATCCAAACCTCGATCCAAGCGCACCAGCAATGGATTTGAAGGTAAAAGGTCGTGCCTATGATGAAGAGGTGGCTTATTGGAATCACAATGACAGGCCGTTGATTGTAGATACACCAAGGTACGGGCGTAAATGTTTCACAGGGAAGACACACATGCCGACTCCAACCAAGATCATGTGGTTTACCAATGTGAACCTGGTTAATAATGCAAAACATGTGTATCAAATGCTTAAGAACGTAAATCCCAACATTGAACAAATTATGTCCACCGATATTGAGATGACCGGTTCCATTGAGTATGCGGACTTCGCTTTCCCGGCCAATAGTTGGATGGAGTTTGAGACACATGAAATTACCAACTCATGTTCTAATCCATTTGTTCAGATATGGAAGGGTGGTATAAGACCGGTTAATGACTCTAAGGACGATGTCGTGATTATTGCGGGCATGGCGGCGAAACTAGGGGAATTGCTCAGGGATATGCGGTTCAGGGATTTCTGGAAGTTTGCCCTGGAGGGCAGACCAGAAGTGTATATACAGAGGCTGTTGGATGGGAGTACGACCTTTAAGGGTTATACCTTTGATGATATTGTTAGTGGGAAATATGGTGAGCCGGGCGTTGCTTTGTTGCTATACAGAACTTACCCAAGGCAACCATTCTGGGAGCAGGTACACGAGAGTATTCCGTTCTATACACCAACAGGGAGGTTGCAGGCATATAATGATGAATCAGAAATCATTGAATATGGCGAAAATTTCATTGTGCACCGAGAAGGACCTGAAGCAACCCAGTACTTGCCAAACGTAATTGTCAGCACTAATCCTTATATCCGTCCGGATGATTATGGAATTCCAGAGAGTGCGGAGCACTGGGACGAGAGAACGATCAGGAATATTAAGAAATCATGGGCTGAGACAAAACAAACAAAGAATTTTTTATGGGAAAAAGGGTACAAATTCTATTGTGTGACGCCGAAATCAAGACATACGGTGCATTCGCAATGGGCAGTAACAGACTGGAACTTTATCTGGAATAACAACTTCGGCGATCCCTACAGAATGGACAAGAGGATGCCCGGTGTCGGTGAGCATCAAGTTAATATAAACCCGCAGGCAGCTAAAGATTTGGGTATCAATGACGGTGATTATGTCTATGTTGATGCAAATCCAGCCGACAGGCCATACGAAGGATGGAAACCGAACGATCCTTTCTATAAAGTTTCACGGCTTATGTTAAGAGCAAAGTATAATTCGTCCTACCCTTACGATGTAGCGATGATTAAACACTCTTCGTGGATTGCAACGGAAAGGACTGTAAAGGCGCACGAGACAAGATCTGATGGCAGGGCGCTTGCGGCAGGTACTGGTTATCAGTCCAGTTTCCGTTACGGCTCTCAGCAGAGCGTCACCAGAGATTGGTCTATGCCAATGCATCAGCTTGATAGTCTGTTTCATAAATCAAAAATCGGTATGAAGTTTGTTTTCGGTTTCGAGGGGGACAATCACGGTATCAACACTGTTCCGAAGGAAACTTTGGTGAAGATTACTAAGGCGGAGGATGGTGGCTTGGGTGGTAAGGGATTGTGGGATCCGGCGAAGACTGGGTATACAACAGGTAACGAAAACGACTTCATGAAGAAGTATCTCAGTGGCGAATTGATAAAAATTGAAAAAGCTTAATAGGTATATAAACAAAAAGTGAGCTAACAGATACATAGATAACGTTTGTTAGCTCACTTATTTTTGGAAATTTTACATAAATGAAATGATAGGGGGAGAAAAAGGATCTATGAAAAAATATCTTATTTCTGGTATGCTTGCGATTTCATGTATAGCATTTTCTTATAATTCATGTGTGTGGGCTCAAGCTGAGGAAAAAAAGGCATTGACAGCTGAAGAGGCCGCAGAAGCGACGAAAAAATTAGAAGATGCACAGCAAAAATTAAAGAAAACTGTTAAAAACTTACCCAAGGTGGATAATGCAGGTTCCATTACCGGCGTTGTAATTTGTCAAAAGATGAGAAATAACGCTGATGCGATTGTGTTTATTGAAAAAGTAGGCGATAATAAATTTCCTCCTCCCACGGAGCATGCGGTTATTGATCAGTTAAATCTTACCTATGTTCCTCGCGTCGTTGCTATGCAGAAAGGCACAACCGTCGATTTCCCCAATAGTGACGCAGTTCGTCACAACGTATTTTCTCCTCCTACCGCAGCCTTGCAATTTAACCTGGGGACGTATCCAACAGGAGTTGTGAAAGAGGTGCTTTTTGATGTGGCTGGTGAAACACCGCTCCTTTGTAATGTTCACAGTGAGATGGCTGGCTTTGCGGTATCGCTTGAAAATCCGTATTTTGCTGTTACTGATAAAGACGGGAACTATACCATTGAAGGAGTTCCGCCAGGTAAATACGTAGTGAAAACATGGCACGAGAAACTCAAGGAATTGTCTCAGGAGGTTACGGTAGAGGCAGGTAAGGCTGCTAAGGCTGATTTCGATTTGAAGAGAAGAAGGTGATTTGTAGATAAAAATTTTTACCGTCTTGCATGAGTAGATCGTAAGCTTCTTAAATTCCAGTGAGATCTTAAAGTCTCACTGGAATTTTTTTTTGATCTGTCGCTTCTACTCAGAATGAGTTGATAGAGGCATAATCCGAAGTGCGAGCCACCGATTTTGTGATTACTATTCGTCCTTTGAAATTAACATTTGAAAAAATGTTTATGTGCTAATATAATTCACTACTTGTATTCTGCTTTTTTTGTTTCAGGTGTTCAATTATCAGAAAATATGATTCAACGACGCAAAACGAGAGTGGTTAACGTTGGTGGTGTATTGATAGGGGGAAATAATCCCATTTCAGTACAGACAATGACCAAGACTCATACCGAAGACATTGATGCCACAGTTCAGCAGATTAAAGAACTTGAGACGGTTGGATGTCATATCGTTCGCGTAGCGGTGCCTACAATTGTTACTGCCAAGTGCCTTGGCGCTATAAAAAAACAGGTACGTATTCCGCTTGTTGCCGACATTCATTTTGGGCATCATCTTGCCTTGGAAGCTATAGCGCAGGGGGTTGATAAAATACGAATCAACCCTGGGAACATGAAGGACAAGAAAAAGCTGGAGGAGATAGTGCTTGCTGCTAAAGATAAAGGTATTCCCATTCGTATTGGGGTGAATTCTGGCTCAGTGCGCAGCGAGGGAGATGAAGATGAAGAATTAACCACGCTGATGGTGAAAACGGTTCTAAAGTATTGCGATCACTTTGAATCGCTGGGGTTTAAAGATGTTGTGTTGTCACTGAAGGCTTCTGATGTTCCTTCAACATTAGATGCCTATAGGTCAATAGCGATTCAGTGTGATTATCCATTGCATCTAGGGGTTACCGCTGCCGGTCCGCCGAGCCTGGCGACAATAAAGTCTGCTATCGGTATTGGCGGTTTGCTCTCCGAAGGCATTGGTGATACCTTGAGGGTTTCGTATACCGGCGCTTCTGAGTTGGAAGTCAAGGCAGGGTACGACATTCTTGAAGCGTTGGGACTTCACAAGCGTCATGAAGCAGAGCTCATTTCCTGCCCCACTTGTGGACGCTGCGAAATAGATTTAGTGGATATTGTAGAAAAGGTGAGGCAACGTTTGCCTGGTGATAAAAAGCATTTGCAAATTGCTATTATGGGATGTGTGGTTAATGGTCCTGGCGAGGCGCGGGAGGTTGATATTGGCATTGCTGGTGGCAAGGGGTTTGGCTTCCTTTTCAAAAAGGGTGAAAAGGTGAGAAAGATACCGGAAGACCGCATGGTAGATGAACTTTTGGAAGAAATTGCCCGCATGGCATAACCATGAAAAATATTGTCGTTCTTGGTTCTACAGGTTCTATTGGCAAAAACACCTTAGAAGTAGCTCGAAATTTAAAGGATAAATTTCGGGTTGTTGGTTTGTCTTCAAACTCGCAGTGGGAGTTGCTTGCAGAACAGGCTGAGGAATTCAACCCCCGATATGTTGCCGTAAATAATTGTGTGTCGGTAGAAAAGCTAAAACAACGTTTTCAGGGCAATCAGCTAAAGATACTCACCGGCAGCGATTGTTTACAGGAAATTGTTTTAAAACAGGAGGTAGATGTTGTGGTTTCGGCCGTAGTGGGTGCCGTAGGGTTGCCTGCTGCGATTGCAACAATAGAACAGGGAAAGATCCTTGCGCTGGCCAACAAAGAGTCCCTGGTTATGGCTGGGCACATTGTGATGTCGCTTGCCAAAAAGGATCAGATAGTACCCGTAGACAGTGAGCACAGCGCGATATTTCAGTCTCTTCGTTCTGGTAAGCGGTGTGAGGTAAGACGGGTTATTATCACTGCATCTGGCGGTCCTTTTTATGACTACCCGGCTGATAAGCTTCGTGATGTGAAGCCTGCACAAGCCCTGAAGCATCCTACATGGCAGATGGGACAAAAGATTACCATCGATTCGGCCACGTTAATGAATAAAGCATTAGAGATTATCGAAGCGAAATGGTTGTTTGGCCTCACTGCCGAACAGATCGATGTTGTGATTCATCCGCAATCGATCATTCATTCTATGGTGGAATTCTGTGATGGGTCGGTTATTGCCCAGATGGGATTGCCGGATATGAAAGTGCCCATTCAATATGCCTTAACGTATCCGGAAAGAAGTCCTCTTGATGTGCAATGGCTAGATTTACCAAAGCTTGGAAGTCTGACTTTTAAAAAACCCGATGTTGAAAAATTCCCTGCCCTGCGCCTTGGTTATCAGGCTGTCAGGGATGGTGGTACAACAGGGGTAACACTCAATGCTGCTAATGAGGTGGCGGTGCGAGCATTCCTGAATGGTCAAATTAAATTTACTGAGATTGCTATATGTGTGGAAAAGGTGATAAACAATCATCGCTTTATTAAAAATCCTTGCCTTGAGGAGGTACTGGCGGCAGATGCCTGGGCAAGACAGGAGGTGGAAAAATGCCTTATCTAAATGTGTCAACCAATGTCCTTCTTGTTGTCGTGGGTATTGGCCTGCTTATCTTTGTCCATGAACTTGGTCATTTTCTTATGGCAAAAAAGATAGGGGTAAGAGTATTGGCTTTTTCGTTGGGTTTTGGACCTGCAATATTGAAAAAACAGTGGGGGGAAACAGAATATCGGCTCTCTCTTTTTCCGCTGGGTGGCTATGTCAAGCTTGCAGGTGAAAATCCTGAGGAGAAAAAGACGGGCTCTTCCTGGGAGTTTTCAGCAAAGAGTGTGGGACAACGTGCCTCTGTGCTTGTAGCGGGTGTTGCATTAAATGCTGTTTTGGCCTTTATTGCTTTTATTGTTGCCTTTCAGATTGGCGTACCTTTTATTACCTCTGATGTAGGCCAGGTTGCTCCTGGTTGGCCAGCATGGGTGGCTGGGATTCGGCACGGAGACAAGATCGTTGAGTTAGATGGAAGCAAAGATCCTGATTTTGAAGATCTTTTTACCATCGTTGCCCTGAGCAATCCATCCGTTGGCGTAAATCTTAAAGTTGAGCGAGACAATAAGATTTTTGATGTAAATGTCACGCCTAAGTACGATGCCGAGCACGGGATCCAGCGTATAGGAATTATGCCAGCGACAAGTTTGGAGATTGATAAGATATTTGCCTTCGAAAATAATTATTCTCCTGCCAGAGATGCAGGTATTCATGTTAAAGACGTCGTAGTCGCAGTGAATGGCAAAAAGATTTCCACAGAAGATGAATTTCGGGAAATTGAGGCTGCGAGTGCTGGAAAAGAGATCACACTTACGGTACTGCGGGACAATAAGGAAGTAGAGCTAAAGGTTACACCTTTTAAGTCTACCCGGTGGATGCTCGGTCTCTCCTGTGCAACCGCTATATTGGATGGTGTGAAAAACAGTAGTCTTGCAAGCGAAGCAGGTTTCATAAAAGGGGATGAAATTGCCGAGGTTAATTCAAAACCTGTGACAGGTTTTACTGATATCAGAAAACGGGTTCTTGGCTCGGAAGAGGAAACCATTGTCTTTACAATTAAAAGAAATGATACGGTTGTCCTGATTCCTGTGTTGCTCCGTGATGAAAAGGTTAAAGAAGAATTTCTGGATGGGATTGCACCTTTTTATGGATTAAAGGTTGATTCTCTTGTTGAGGGATTCCCTGCTGAAAAAATTGGATTAAAACCTGGTGATAAGATCATCTCACTCGATGAGAAGGAACTGAAAGACTGGGGTAACCTCCTGCAAAGGGTGATGGCGGGTCAGGGAAAACCCATGGTAATTGAGTGGATGCGTGGCAATGAACGATTTGTATCTACCATTGTACCACAAAAGGATGAAAAGAATGCTATTGGGAATATAGGGATAAAGTTCAGAGAAAAGACGGTGATAAGACAATATGGACTGCTTGGCTCGTGTGTTGTGGGCACGAAAAAAGCTATTATTAATGTGCAGAGATTGTATCTCACAATAAGAGGTTTTTTCTCTCAAAGACTTTCACCAAAGAATGTCGGTGGTTTTATCCTTATTGCTCAGGCATCATACGAGTCAGCAAAGGCGGGCGTTGGTAAACTGGTTTATTTTCTGGGTATTCTGAGTCTACAGCTTGCACTTTTGAATATTTTGCCTATTCCTGTGCTGGATGGTGGACATCTGTTGTTTTTGGCTATTGAACGAATCAAGGGTTCTCCGGTGAGTCAAAGGACACTCTCTATTGCCCAATATATAGGTTTTGGTCTTATTATTACCCTGGTCATATATGCCACACGGAACGATATTATGCGATTGTTAATGCTTTAATTCATAACCTTGGAATCCGTCGCTGTTTTTTCGTATGGCAGAACTAATTGATATTACCATTCCCGGGGAGAAAAAAAGCTACCCATTAAAAGACATTGCCATTATTGGTCGGGCATCCACAACGGATATCAAATTCGATGATCTTATGGTTTCCCGGCACCACGCCAGGGTTAGCAAATGGAATGAAGGGTATATTCTTGAGGATTTGGGCAGTCTGAATGGGGTTTTTTTGAATGATGAGCGGATAACCTCTCCCCAACCACTTCCTGATAGCAGTAAAATCTGTATCGGCCCGCATACCCTGCTCTTCAGAAATACAGAATCACCACATCCGGGATGCGAAGCGCCTCCATCCAGCGAATATACCCAAATTATCGTGGCTGCAAAAGATCAGTTGCCGGTTGGAATTGCTGATGAGCGTAGTTACGAGGCCGCTGGCAAAGAGGAGTTCGAGAAATTACAAAAAAATTTAAGAGTCTTTCAGGAAATTGCAAGGGCAGTCGGTAATATTTTTGAAATTGATGTATTACTCAAAGAGATCATAGAGATCGTTTTTGCTATATTTCCCCATGCGGAACGATGCTTTATTGCCTTGCAAGACCATGAAGAGAACACATTGACAATCAGAACGATTCAAACAAAAGACCCGGCGCTTGCAGGCCAGGAATACGTTCTAAGCCAAACACTTGCCAGTCGTGCCGTGGAGGAGCGGAGGTCGTTGCTTATCGTGAATACCCAGATGGACTCCAGGGTTGACACGAGCATCGAGATCATTGGTGCAAGCTCCATTTTGTGTGCGCCTCTTCTATGCCTTCAAAAAACACTGGGCATAATACAAATCGAGAGTAAGAGCAATAACTACGAATTTTCCACGACCGATCTGGATCTTTTCACTGGCATCGCGTCGCAGGTGGCATTATTAATATATAACGCCGAACTGCTTGATAATCTTAAAATGACAAAGGAGCGTATCGAGTCTGAAAATAAAAATCTCAAGAAACAACAAAAGATTCGCTCCTCACTCAGCGATATTGTTGGCGCCAGCGTGAAGATTAAGGAAACGCTGGAATTTGTTAAAAAGGTCAGTAACTCTCCTTACAGCGTGTTAATTACAGGGGAAAGCGGTACGGGCAAAGAATTAATTGCCAAGGCTATCCATTATGGTAGTTCGAGAACTGTCCTGCCTTTCGTGGTTTTAAACTGCGCTGCGATTCCACGGGATTTGCTTGAAAGTGAACTCTTTGGCTATGAAAAAGGGGCATTCACAGGTGCATTGGAAACAAAGCAGGGACTTTTCGAAGTGGCGGACAAAGGGACGATATTTCTTGATGAAATCGGGGAGATGCCTGTCCATACCCAGGCAAAACTTCTGAGGGTGTTACAGGAAAAGGAACTGCAGCGGTTGGGAGGGAAGAGGATAATTAAGATCGATGTGCGTATCCTTGCCGCAACCAACAAAGATTTAAAGGCTGCTATTGCCAATGGAGAATTCCGGGAAGATCTCTTTTACCGGTTAAACGTTGTGCCTGTTCACGTTCCTCCGTTGCGTGAACGGAAAGAAGACATCCCCTTGCTTATCGCCTGTTTTTTAGAGTCGAGTTGTACGGATGTTGGCAAGCGCATTAATGGGTTTACCGATGAAGCAATGACAAATTTTTTAAATTATACATGGCCAGGAAATGTGAGAGAATTAAGAAATGTCATCGAGAGGATTGTTACCATTGCGCCGGCTGATAGTGTGGTCGGGGTAGAAATGCTTCCTCACGAAGTTTGTAATCGGTCCGCAGTGCGGTTGCAAAAATATAAATCTGCAGGAATCCTGTATGAAGCCCAAAAACAATTAGAAATCGAGATGATTATGGACGCGCTGAAATCAGCGGAAGGTAATAAGTCTAAGGCGGCTGCTCTGCTGGGGATCAGCCGAAAGGTACTCTATGAAAAGATCGAAAACTATAAAATTGTGTAGCCAATCCTGCAGGAGTCATTTCCATTTCTTTCCTGTCTTTATTTACCTTCTTTTTCTCGAACAGTATTCCAGGGTTAAATTGTTAAGACTCTATCTTTACCCTTGACACAGAAACCTCTTTTGTTATAATCTCGACTTCTTTTACTATGATCATAATTTTTTGGAGATAGAAGAGATAGCGCATTTATGGAAGATGCCATACGTAAGGCTGGGATACTTATAGAGGCCCTTCCTTACATACGATCGTTCAGGAATAAAATAGTGGTAATCAAGTTTGGCGGAGGGGCAATGTCCAGCGATGAAGTGCTCACCAGCGTGCTCCAGGACATTGTCTTCATGAAGACCGTTGGCATTCAGCCCGTCTTGGTGCATGGCGGCGGCCCCCATATCAGTCAGGAGATGGCGCGGAGGGGTTTAAGTCCAAAGTTTGTAGAAGGGCACAGAATTACCGATCGGGAGACCCTGGAGATAGCCAAAGATATCCTGATAAATCAGATCAGCGCCTCCATTGTTAAGAAGATTTTTGAATTGGGGAATGAGGCTGCCTGTATTTGGGAAAATGGATATTGTCCACTAAAGGCTGAAAAATACTATGTTGAAACGAAGACAGAACAGGGAGACCTTAAGAAATTAGATATTGGTTTTGTGGGCAAAGTTACCGCAATCGATAAGGATCGGTTCCTGAATCTATGTAATTCCTGCATCATTCCTATTGTGCCACCTATTGCAAAAGATGCAAATGGAGATGTATATAATGTTAATGCAGACAATGTCGCGGCGTTTATTGCAAAGGCGCTTGGCGCAGAGAAGCTCGTGTTTCTTTCAAATACCCATGGCATCATGACACAGCCTAACGATGAGTTATCTTTTGCTTCGACCTTGCACGAAGACGAGGTTCACGCACTCATAGATAAAAAAATAATCAGCGAAGGCATGCTTCCCAAGGCGTTGGCCTGTATCAGTGCAGTGAAGGCGGGGGTGAAGAAGGCTCACATTATCAACGGAATGATTCCGCACGCGCTTTTGTTGGAAATTTTTACCGACAAGGGTGTCGGGACGCAAATTATTGTATAAAAGATGGTTGTGTCTTGCCATGAATACGGTATAATTTTAGGGATTGAAAGAATCATCCTGTTTCAATCCCTTTTTCGTTTTTAAGGAATAGAGGCATGAACACGAAAGAGATTCAAGAAATTTATGACCGTTATGTTATCCCTAATTATATTCGAAACCCTATTTTACTGACGAAAGGTAGTGGGTTGGATGTATGGGATGCCGAAGGAAAACGCTATCTCGATCTTTTTTCAGGCTGGGCGGTGAGTTTGTTAGGGCACTGTCATCCTCATGTCGTCGCAGCCATTCAAAACCAGGCAGCAAAACTCCAGCATGCGCCAAACATCTACTATACCGAACCACAAGGCTTGCTGGCACAACACATATCTGAAAAATCCTTTGGCGGACAGTGTTTCTTTTGTAACAGCGGCGCTGAGGCTAATGAAGCAGCAATTAAGCTTGCGCGTATTCATAATTCAAACACAGGCAGATACAAAATAATTACCTTTTTGAATTCATTCCATGGCCGGACCTTGGCTACGGTTACTGCAACGGCACAACCGAAATATCATAAAGGATTTGCTCCGCTTGTTGAAGGTTTTTTCTACGTGCCATTTAATGATTTGGAAGCACTGAAAAGAGCAATAGACGATAAGACATGTGCGATAATGCTGGAACCCATTCAGGGCGAGGGTGGCATTAATATCGCTACGAAAGAATTCATGTGCGGTATAAGAAAATTGTGTGATGAGAAAGGATTGTTGATGATCCTTGACGAGGTTCAGTGCGGCATGGGCAGATCCGGGAGGTATTTTGCGTATCAGCACTATGACATTGAGCCGGATATTATGACCCTGGCAAAGGCGCTTGGCGGAGGCGTTGCCATCGGGGCGATGACTGCTAAAAAGGAGATTGCAAAGAGTCTTGTTCCCGGCAGCCATGCTTCTACTTTTGGTGGAAATCCTTTGGCGTGCGCAGCAGGGGTAGCGGTGTTTGAAACGATTGAAAAAGAAGGGCTGCTTTCTCATGTTGCAACAATGGGTAGGTATTCCGTTGAGCAGTTAAAATTATTACAAAAGACGCATAAAATAATTCATGCGGTGCGCGGTGTGGGTCTTATGATCGGGGTTGAACTTGGGGTAAATGGCGCTGAGTTTATCAAACGTTGTATTCAGTCAGGCTTATTCCTCAACTGTACTCATGAGAAAGTTATCCGATTTATGCCTCCTCTGAATGTTAAAAAAGATCATATTGACGAGGGGCTGAGTATCATAAATGCAGTCCTTTCTAAACTCTAATTTATGAGAGAACGCCTATGAAATGCAAGGATTTAATTTCAATTGCGGATCTTGTGCAATCTGACATCGAGGAAATATTCAATGTCACAAAGGAACTTAAGGAATGGCACAACAAAGGATATGATGAGAAGTGTCTGAGTGGAAAGATCCTTGGGATGATTTTCGAAAAGAGTTCTATGCGCACACGTGTTTCCTTTGAAGTGGCAATGGTTCAGTTGGGCGGCCATGCCATTTACCTGACCCAGGGCGATATAAACCTTGGCAAAAGGGAGTCGGTAAAAGATGGAGCCAGGGTACTTTCGAGATATGTCGGAGGGATTGTTATCCGTACCTTTGGTCAGGACATCATCCAAGAACTTGCAAGATATGCTACCGTACCCGTGATTAATGCCTTATCAGATTACCTCCATCCCTGCCAGGCACTTACCGACATGTACACGATTAAGGAAAAGTTCGGTACCTATACCAATGTAAAAATTGCCTATATTGGAGACGGAAATAATGTCGCGCGATCTTTAGCTCAAATCTGTGCGAAACTCGGCATTCATTTTTATGTTGCATCACCAAAAGGATATGAACTATCGCCGGATTTTCTTGCGAAAACGAAACAGTTGGCGGACGGAAACGATGTAATTCACCTTTGTTCCAATCCAAAAGAAGTTGCAAAGGATGCGCATGTTCTGTATACAGATACGTGGGTTAGTATGGGACAGGAGACGGAAAGGGAGACAAGGCTACAAGCTTTCAAAGAATTTCAGATTAATAACGAAATCCTGAAATTAGCAAAGGACGACGTCAAGGTAATGCACTGTCTGCCAGCCCATCGTGGGGAAGAGATTACGGACGAAGTGATTGACGGGCCCCATTCTATTGTTTACGATCAGGCGGAAAACAGGCTTCATGTGGAAAAGGCGCTTTTAAAACTTCTTTTGCGGAAATAAAAACTATGAGAGTGGATGATCGTATCCCCGATGAACTACGTCCCTTAATTATCAATAGACATTTTACCAAATATGCACCAGGGTCGGTTCTTATTCAAGCGGGCAATACCAAAGTTATTTGTACGGCATCGGTAGAAGAAAGTGTGCCGCCTCATATCAAAAATACTGGTGAAGGCTGGGTTACGGCGGAATATTCTCTCCTGCCAAGCTCCACACCTGTAAGAGTGCCAAGAGAATCCGTCAGGGGGAAGGTTGGGGGAAGAACTCATGAAATACAGAGACTCATTGGCCGTTCATTGCGCTCCGTCATGGATCTTGCTTTGCTGAAAGAGCGGACGATATGGATTGACTGTGATGTGATCCAGGCGGACGGTGGGACACGCACTGCCGCTATTACCGGCAGTTATGTCGCATTAATGGATGCTATCCGGTGGCTGAAAAGTAAAGACTTGATCAAGGAAAATCCGGTTGTAAATAGTGTCGCAGCGGTAAGCGTCGGGGTCGTGAATGGCGTTGTTCTGCTGGATCTCTGCTATGCTGAAGATGCCGCTGCTCAGGTGGACATGAATGTGGTGATGACGGGTGATGGAAAGTTTATTGAATTGCAAGGCACAGGAGAAGAGTATGCCTTTGATGATGAACAATTGGCGGCGATGTTAAGGATGGCGAAAAAAGGCATTAGTGAAATTGTTGAAATTCAAAAAAAGGCATTGGAAATACCGGGCTAAAGAAATGTAGAATCCTTTTCGCAAACAGGAGAACAGATATGACTTCATTTGTGAATACACTGCATGCAAAAACTATTTTAATAGCTACACAAAACGAAAAAAAGAGGACGGAAATAGGGGAAATCCTTAAGGATATTCCGGGTGTTTTGCTGAGAAGCCCTGATGATTTTCCTTTTTTACCGCGGGTAGAAGAAGACGGAAATACCTTCCGGGAAAATGCTATGAAAAAAGCAGTTCCTCTTGCAAAGGCTTGTAACACCTGGGCGATGTCAGACGACTCAGGGCTTGAAATCAAAGCACTGGGTGGGCGCCCCGGTATCTATTCATGCAGGTATGCAGGCACAAATGCAACCGATGAAAAAAATATAGAAAAAGTCTTGTCTGAATTAAAGGGGGTGCCCAGAGGGCGGCGTACAGCCAGATTTGTCTGTGCGATTGCCCTGGCCAGCCCGCAGGGGCTGTTTTTTGTCGTCGAAGATTATTGTGAGGGATTTATTACTGAGGAACCCCGGGGGAGATGTGGTTTTGGATATGATCCCATTTTTTATGTACCAGAACACAACAAGACCTTTGCCGAATTAAGTTCGTCTATCAAAAATAGGATCAGCCATCGTGCTAAAGCGCTGGAGCAATTTAAAGAAAAATTACAACCTCTGATACGAAACCTTTAGAGGGATCAGAATCCGGAATGAAAGGGAATCGGTTCATCTGTTTATTGTTCTGAATCCTGGCTCTGACTACCGATTTTACCCGTATCTGCGCAGTTCCTCAGATCTCGTAGATTCCATTTTCTAAATCTCACTCCAATACCGGTCAACCATCTCTTGTATTCTCATGAGGATGTCTTCTTGCCGCTTTGGTTTAAAGAGATGTGCAAATCTTCCCTGCTCTTTTAGATAGACTTCAACAGGTTTAAATTTTCTGGGAATGACGGTGTGCCTTACATTGCCATAGACGGCTTCTTTTAATGACCACATGCCAGTATCAATTGCAAGCTTCGCCAGTCTCGCTGTGTGTGCAGGATCGGTTGACCATCCGGCAGGACAGGGGGAAAGGCTTATGAAGAGTTTCGGCCCTTTGTACTGTTCTGCCGTTTTGAACTTGTTGATCAGATCAACCGGATGTGACGGAGATATGGTGGCGAGATATGGCGGATTGTGGCTTCTCCATATCTCAAAGAGATTCTTTTTGAAGAAAGAGGCTCCTGCGCTGCTTGTTTTTCCTATCGGTGTTGTTCCTGTCTTCGATGCGAGGGGGGGCGCTCCTGAGGATTGGAAACCGGTATTTCCATAGGCCTCGTTATCGGAACAGATGTAGTAGAAGTCAAGATTCCTGTGTAAAGCGCCGGATGTGGATGAAAGACCTATATCGTACGCAACACCATCGCCTGTAAGCACAATTACCTTCAAGTCTTCTTTTGGGTCAAGCTTTCCCTTTTTTATTAAGATATCCAGGGCATCCCTGATACCTTGTGCTCCGGCGGGAGCGCAGGCCATTGCAGTATAAAGCCAGGAATTCTGAAAAGGCGTGAACGGATAGACAGAAAGCAGGGTAAAGCATCCGGCAGCATTGACAATTACCGTTTTTTTCCCCAGTACCTTCAGGCAGTGTCTTAAAGCCAAAAGTCCCCCGCAGCCAGCACATATTGAGGTGCCCGGAAGAAGATTTTCCTCTGCCGGAATGTCCCTGATAGATTTTATAAGTATTGTATCCATATTTTATAGCCGCAACAAAACCCGTAACTATTCAGCGTACTTTCGCTCACAAACCCTATGAGTGAACAAAATATTGATTCTGTAATCCCGAAGGGA
>NZ_MJUW02000054.1 GCF_001753675.2 Candidatus Brocadia sapporoensis
CTTACCTGTATGCTCAAGGAGATATAAAAGAACCCACACGACTACACGATGACCCAAAAATCAGAACTAGTGAGAAAATCTTTCATAGCCTCAGAAGCATGACAATAACAATTACTGTTACCGAGATAAAGTTTCTGAACGGCGCTGTGTGGATATTGCCTGTATTGTATGATAAAAAATTATAGGAAATCGCTTAACGGTACAATCTCAGCGAAATATTGATGGCCGCTCTTCTCATGGTGAATGCGGGCATGGCATTCAAAGCGGGTCCATACCATCCTGAAACCCAGCAGAACAAAAAAAATTCTAATTCACTCATGCTGATGCCCTTCGGGATATTGCAAAAACGGCTTCTTTCAGCGTTATTTGCTTGCGATAAGCCCAATCAACAACTGTCATCCAGACAAGTCCCAGCAAGGCAGTTCCTCCTGCAGCCAGAATTCCTGAGGTAATCCAGCCCATGGGACCAAAAAAATTGTTAACCTCTGCAATGAGACCTGTTGCACTTTTTGCAATCATATATCCCCCGCCACCTGCCACGACGAGAAGTATCCCCGATTTGCCGAGAATTTCAAGAATGCTATGCTCAGAGATCCTCTCGCTAAAGTACTCCTCGTAAATTATTGTGCACATGACGATATCGGTTGCGATCAGGGCAATCTGTGACGGAATTTCTGCGCCTGGTTTTGGCACGCCACCAACGACAATATTACCCGCAGAAAATTCTGCAATCTTCAGCAATGTCTTTCTGCGTTTTTTCCACAAGCTTTTTGACATGAGAAATTCTCCGTAAGTTTAAATAGGTGTTAGTTAAAGTTATAAGTAACCCTTCAAGGATTGTGAATAAAAATCATAACAATTTAGTTTTTTGAAAAAAAGTAGCGCCGATCCCTCCCCGGTCGTGGTCGAGGACAAGCGTGGTCTGCCTGTGTGGGGGACTTCGTCGTGAGTCTTCGGCGTGAGCTCAGACGAACGCTCAATCGAACGATGAACCACCCGCGCTACGTATTTTATTTTATACCTATTGCGTATAAAATATACGAATTTTTCAAAAAACTAAATTGTTACTGAAAATCAAACACTATTTCCAGAAATATTAAATCATTATCAGCATGCCTTCGAGCTACGACAAATATTATTAACAATATTCTCGCATCAGAGAATCTGTCAATACCAATATGTATGACTTTGTTGATTAATTAACAAGATCATACATAGGCTTTAATTTAAATGTGTCCACTCAATGGACCAGATTGTGTTCCTTACAAATAGTTTTTGTCTCCTTTTTATTCCATTTCCCCTGCGGTTCCCGGGCAAAAATATATTTATCTGATTCAACAGATTAGAGAGAAATCTCTTCAGGTTACTTTTTTCGTTTGTTGGTTCAAAGAATGCATAGCTTTGAAATACAATAATCCTGGCATTCAATGTGTCAGCAATTTCCGAGTTGGCCTGGTTGAGAAAGCCCATTGACGAATTCCCCAACGGCCTCATGGTGATGGTCGAGGACAAGACGTTGCGCATAAATCGCCTTACCCTGCCGGACCAGAGCGGTCAACCCTTCCTGATGATCGCCGATTTCTCAAAGCAGACGCAGATTTCTGTTTTGTGAGGAACGACATGATGGCAGGGATCAATGGAAGTCGGAGGTGATGCCTATCCACACCTCGCCGGCCGCAAGAACGCCTTTCTGATCTTTCAAAACGATTTTCTGACGGATCTTTGGGACAAAGATCCGTTTATCCCTTCCCAGTTCGGTCTTCTGAGTTTTCTCCTGAAGCTCGATGGAAATCTTGTACTGCCGCCCGGTTTCCTTTTCAATGCCCGCGACAACACTGTCGACTTCGTATTTCGTCACCCGGACTTTTTCCCACACGAAGGGAACATTCCCTGCTGATAGAAACCGTTTCTCCAATTGCTCCAGAAGGTCCTCGCACCTGTCGATATCCCGGGCTTCCTGCAACAACCCCGCCTGCATGGGGACAACGGTCGTTGTCCAGCCCCCATCCAAAGGTTCGGATGTGACGGCCAGAAGGCTTTCAATTCTGTATGCACGGATAAAGCTCTTGGCACGGGGCTCAAACTGGTCGGCTTCGGGACATGCTATAAACCCGCTGCTTAAGCCCGTGTGCCTACTGTAGAGAAGTGATATCTGGAGGGAGCCCGTGGTTTTTGAAAATAATTCAATGAACCATCCGGCGCTGTTATGCGTGAGTCGAGCCTGATCGACCATCCACTCCCCGATGATTTTCGGATCCGGATGCTGGGTGTGTGCCCGAAGGATGTAATATCCCTCCAGCCCATTGACTTCTTTGGCAGGGAAATAGACATAGAGTTCTCTGCGATTTTGAACATCTTCATGAGCTTTGATTTCTTCGATCAGGACGGTGTTGCCATCCCGATTCATTAAAGCGGTCGTGACTTCCTCAACGATCTTCTGTTCACCGATGCATCCCCATGTTTCTTTTGTAAAAACAACGTAGCCTTGCGAGGGAGGAATAACCACAGCGTTTGCTCCGTGAAGGTAAGTTGTCCCGTTAACCATTATAGCCACAACAAAAAGAACGGCTACGGCCAGATGTTTGAGAGTCTCTGATGGTTCCATTAAAATTCATTCAAAGGCCACCAGCCGTGCGGGCCGGTGGCCCTGGTAAGTTATTCTTTCACCGAGGTGGGTGTGATACCCTGACTGCCTTCAGCACAAGGACCTGTTGTAATGTGTCCCTCAGCGCACCCGGCCATGACAGCGCGGGAAACGGCTTCACCTTCAGGTCGCTTCCACATTGTAAAAGAACCCGAGTAGCCAGAATAATTTCTCCAGGTGCCCTCTATCGAATCACAGGTTGCCAGAGCCGTCCGGTACTTGAACCAGAGGGTACACCCGTCATTTCCATTCTGGTAGTTAGGGTTGGTTGCAGTAAAATTGAGTTTGGAGGGCGACATGGTGTACGTCCCACGCACATTCCACACACCACAACCACCTGTATCCACCGTACCGGATACTTTCTTTCCTTCAAGGGTGAGATTGTACACATAACCATAGACGTCATCCCAGGTACCCGTAATGTCCAGATTCGCGCATGCCTTTGCCTCTATGGTGTAATCAACGCCTGCACTGCCGCCGCCTACGATTACTCCCACCCTTGACAGCTTTCCAGGCTTGAACGTGGTGAGATAGACCTCTTTGGTATTCGTACCGTCAGTGATCTTCTTTTTTAAAGAGCTGCTGATATCGACGAAGGATGAGTTGACGCCTGCTCCGTCGACGGTAATCTGCAGATTGTTCAGGTCCTGGTCTGTGGTGTCAAGGTTGAACTCGTAGTAATCGGCTCCATAGCTGCTCACGTTGCCTGCATCCGTGTAAAGGGAGGTGCTGTCAATGTCAACACTCGTTCTCGGGACCAGCACCAGCGGGCCGTAGACAACGTCGCAGCTTGTCTTCGTCTTCTTGTTCTCGACATAGGAATAGACACCGGCGCCGCCGAGGTCTTTGATGTAATTCGTCTTCGACCATTCCACGATGAATTTGTCAAAGCCTATGCCCAGCCTGTCGTTTACCACGGTATCCAGAGCAGCCTTGGCGTCCTTGCCGTTCGTCTCATAGGTGGACCACACTTTCTTAATTGCCAGATAGGTGCACCTGCGTTCCAGGTAAATCCAGAGATGACAGGCATTATAGCTCCTTCCCTCGATTAATGCCAGGTCGGGTACGTTCAGACCCTCATTCATTCTGCCCATATAGTCCCTTACCCCTCTGTTTGTAAACGCCTGCGACCAGCTCGCCGTGGCCTCGACAATCCATTTCATGTTTGGAGTACCGCTGACGTATCCAAACGCATATTGAACTCTATGCCAGAGTTCGTGGGCTGGCGTGGTCTTCCGCTTACAGGCATTGTTGACGACCTGCTTGCTGTTCAGGTTTATATAATTCCAAAAAGAAGAGGTCTCGCCGTAAAGTCCGTCTCCAAGGTCGTAGACTTTTATGTCAACCATCTGGGTCGCCCCATCTATATAGTGTTGAGGCGTCTTGAATTTGGTCGAGTAGGTTTTCCAGTAAGTATTCAGGTTTGACGCCAGGCTCTTGACGGCGTCAAGGGTTACATTGTTGTTTGGGTCGGCGTCATTATCGGTATAGAAGATTTTGAAATGACCGTTCGTGTAGGTCTCTTAGGCAGGGCGGGCACTGCTGCTAAGATAATGGATTCAACCTCAGCCCTGGTGGCATCTGAGATAGTCGGGTTTTGAAGAGATGCAAAGAGAACTCCCACTTGATACTCGCGACAGCCATCTTCGTCTTTTGCAGGCTTGCCGAGCAAATGTCTCTTTCCCTGGGGCAGATACAGTTCCTGTGCCAGCGCAATGATTCCCTGGTCGGTTGTCCTAATGTCAGGGTTGTTGCTAAACTGGGCGGTGAACGCCTCCTGAGACAGTGTAGGCAGGCGAATACCTTTTGCCCTGGTGAATTCGTAAGCACCGGCAGGGGGTAGAGAGAATGAGAGAACCAAAATCAACGCCATCATCGAAAAGAAAATACACACGCATCTTTTCATAAGACCCTCCTCCTTATAATTCAGTTATTAGATAACTTCGGTGTCTAATTTGACCTGTTCATGTCTTCGGAAGCCTACCTTATCACACTCCTAAAATTTTGTCTAGAAGAATTTTTAACACGTATTATATATCAGAACATATCTTGAAAATAATTGAAAATCTGTGTAATCTAAGCAATCTATAGTCCCTCGTGTCTTATCGGTGAATGCAAGTATTCTCGTTGTAATCTTTTTTCATGACCCATTGTGTCAATTCATAGCCAACAAGTAACCATCCAAATCACAGAAGACTTCTTCGGGCAAGTGCTGCAAGCCATTTATGGCGGGTTGCAGGAAATTGACCTTCAGGATGTTACCTTTATCGATCCTTATGGTATGGTTGGCCTCCTTGAGACGGGAGAACTTCTCAAGTCCATTGGTATCCAAAAGACCCTTTATCTCCCTAAATCGGAAGACGTTATTAAATATCTTGAGAGGATGAACTTCTTCAGATTTATTAACAATTATTTCACCCTTGTGCCGCCTCGACCTCCGATATCAGAAAGATATTTGAGGAGTCCACACTCGGACGTTTTGCTTGAAATCACACCTATAGAAAAGTCGGACGATATCCATTTTATTGTTGGGAAGGTAAAAGACCGTGCCCATGCAATTCTTGAAAAGCATCTCCATTACGATGAAAGGGCAATTAACGGTTTTATTGTGGCACTTTCTGAGACATGTCAAAACATTATTGAGCATAGTGAAAATAAGGGATTCGTAGGCATCCAGAAATATCATTTTCAGAATTTGAATAAGAACGTGGTAAAAATTGCCGTTATGGACCTCGGAATAGGCTTTAGAATGTCCTTGTCAGAGAGGTTTTCGTTGGAAAATGACATTGAAGCCATAGAAAAGGCATTGCTTCACGGGGTATCACGACATGCAGAAAAGGGGCGGGGTCACGGTCTTGCTGCCGTGAGGCGATTTGTCAATCAATGGAATGGCAAGCTTTCCATCCGTTCAGGTACCGCAAAACTTTCGATAATACCTGCATGGGCACGGGGTAGGGAAAAAATACTCCATCTCCCCCACTTCCCCGGCACCCAGATTAATATACTCTTACCTGAGGTTTAGCTTCGAATCGATATAAGACGCGATCGTATTAAGATACGTCAGAACTTGCAATTTATAGTAAATGTAATAAGTATACATTGCGAAGGCGACAGCCCGAAGCAATCTCCAGTGCCTGGATTGTTTCGCTTCGCTCGCAATGACAACTTCCTTTTTGCGTTCACTATAGTATTCCTTTCGGTATTCTACTCGGAATTACAATCAATTCATCATAGTATTAACAGTAGGCACTAAAATGCCAGTAACAAAACCTGGAATAAGTGTTCCAAAGGAATTTCTTTATGAAACAGATAAGATATCACAAGAATTGAAAAAGAATCGAAGCGAAGTTATTAGAGAGGCAATCACAATAATGATCAATAATTATAAAAAACAGCAGGTTGTCGAACATGCAGAAAAGATTTATAAAGAGATTGCTGAAGACGGCAGGCGTCTCGCAGAAGATTTTATGAGTATCTGTGAAAAACCTGTTGTGAAATGCAAAGCAGGAAGGAAGACCCGGAATACCTGCATGGGCATGAGAAAAAGAAAAAGCCATCAGTCTCGCCAGACTGAGAATCATCCATGTAAAGAAAACACTCCATTTTATGAAAACATTACGGTAGTCAACGACAAAAGAAAGTTGCCATTCCTGCAAAAACAGAAATCCAGTATTTTACACTAATTTTCATTTTCCATTTGACACAATTGATTTCAACGATACAATTCAATTGATTCTATTGAACAAATTCGATTCCTTCGGAAATTAATATTTTGATAAATACGTGTAGCTGTAAAATGCCGGTTGACTATCCATTTATAAAGACGTGATAGCGCCTCAAAAAAGTATTATGTCATTTTCAGCACCTATTTTTACGCCGCTATGGTCATGCCTTTCGGTTTGCCTCCGGGATAGGCGCAAGGCCTAT
This sequence comes from Candidatus Brocadia sapporoensis, assembly GCF_001753675.2. Classification (GTDB taxonomy): domain Bacteria; phylum Planctomycetota; class Brocadiia; order Brocadiales; family Brocadiaceae; genus Brocadia; species Brocadia sapporoensis. The sequence continues at coordinate 6,572 of NZ_MJUW02000054.1, forward strand.
CCCACCTTGTTTTTTTCCAGCTCGTTCGGAGAGCGTATAGCTCTTTTATCTCTATAACCCTGTAGTCATGGAGGACTTTCAGGCATGAAGAACAATCATGAAAAAGAGGCGTTAGAAAACCATTTTCATGAGATACTGGAAAAATTTGAAAAATACTACAATGATCCAGATCAGCACCACAAGATTTTTACAGAACTTGGATTTGCCTACCTAGGTGACAGTTGCGACGGCTTTTGCCCTGAATGTGAACAAAAGTCAGATTGTGAGGTCTATGAAGATTTGAAGGACGAATGGGAAGGACTTTATCGGAATAATTGATACTGACAGCTTAAAATTAAGCAAATTGACAAATAAAACAACGTAAAGATAGTTTATACGATGTTGAATGAGCACAGCGAATTGAGAAAAGGGAGAACCGGGGGGAAATGATAAATCCAAAATATGGAAGGGTACTATTGACGACAATATTCGCAAAGTTCGATGTGGAAAAGATGTCGGACGAAGAAATTATCAACACTTTTAATAACATGGGAATACACATAAATCTTGACGAATTTGTAAGAAAAATATTTTTCACCCGTTTTAAATACCCTGTAAATCCTCCATGTCAAGAGGTACGAGGGTATATTTCAAATTTGTAAACTGAGGTTTTATGGATAAGGAATTTTTAGAGAAATTAAATTCTGTAACAGAGTGGAAACAGGTAGATGAAAAGGGTGAACAGATGAAATTCGCCCTATCATTTTCAAATGAAGGAGAGGGTCTTGTTAAGATAGAAACGGCTAAAGGTGGTTTTGTTTACAAACTAAAGCAGTTGAATGAGCTGTTTTCGCCAGGGAATGATAAGACTCCTGTAATAGTTTGGAAAGATCAGCGTTATATGCCTCTTCTTTATACCATAGAACGGGCAATAAAAAAGGTTTATGAGGAATGTTCTTATCGGTTAACTGACTCAGACGTTATTCCGGCGCTCAAGGCATTAGCCGTTAAGTCTGAATCAGTGAGTAAAAATAGTATCTCAAAGTCCATTAATCAGGAACTCCGGTTACAATTGAGTACCAACGATTTTTCAAGGCAAGAAGTAAAGATGGCAATCCGCAGGATACTCAATTCTGCGGAACGCCATAATAAGCACAGGGGTTTGAGGGGTTATTTAGACTTTATCGTGAAATGTGTACCCTAAGGTTTACCCATGACCACCTATAATCTTTATAAACTCCTCAAAGAAGAACTGAAGAATGGCTCAAATGACCTTGTCACACGACAATCGGGTCAAATTATCAGGGACCGTATCGAGTACGACATTGCCCAAAAGGAGAACGGCTCAGTTATTACCCTGGATTTCTCGAAGATTGGGATCATTGATTATTCCTGCGCTGACGAAATCGTAGCAAAGTCCATATCACGGCTTCTTGGGGATGAATACGGAGATAAATATATTGTCCTGTCCGGCCTCAATGAAAATCAGAAGGAAAACATCGAGGTCGCCCTTGAAAGAAAAGACCTTGCCGTTATGGCGGAGATGCGGGATGGGAAATATGTCCTTCTCGGCAACCTGAATAATTACCTCAAGGAAACATTACATCTCATTCTCAAAAAGGGAAGAATCACCGCTAAGGAACTCGCTGATACTATGAAACTGAAGCCAAACACAAGCGGAACAAGACTTTTGAATCTCTATAAGAAACGCCTTATAAAAAGAATAGATGAAAAGGTGCCGGGTGGTAAGGTATGGGTATATGAAAGAATATAACTATAATATTCTGGAAATTTAGATTAGAACGAATGACCCGACATCAGTTCCTGCCGTAATAAGTAGCCCTCGAGAAATCGGAATTCGCCACCTTTTAGCCTACCTCTATAAGGTCATTCTGGGAGATCTTCACCATTTTCTGCCGCCCACTGCAACTTCAATGCGCCCGACCCAAATGACAAGCGTTCAAATCAGAGATCGGGATTAAACGGAAGACTTGACTCTGAAACCATGGGGCCGCTGATGCTCACAGACCCGGCCCATCGCTCTTTCAGCGGAAGCTCGGGTGGTGCATCTTCGGCATCATCAATCTCCAAGAGTGACCCGCCAATCGTACTCAGTTTGGTTACCCCGCCCAGTTTGAATTGTCCGGCCTTAACGCCCTGCGTGTACTTGCTTCCCGTAAAAACAAGTAACAGACGCACCGTGACATCGTCAGGGATTACCCATTGAGCCGAACCTATGAATTTCAAATCAGAACCGGCGAAATACGTAATATCTACGTCATTGAAAAATAGTTTCCATTCACCTGTCTCGTCGTCTTTTATATAGACATCGGCAGCAAGGACATGATTGTCACCGTCCCAGTTTGTGATGTGAACATAAGCAATTCCCATTGCTTGAGAAACGGGGGCTGCCGGCTTAGGCTTGACACCAATGCCGTCAAAATGATAGGTCGTCCCCGTTAATTTAACCTTAAACCACGTATTAGCCCAATCTGCCAGATTAGGGTATTCCCCTTTACCCTCCGCACGGGCTGTGCCGAGAGTAAAATACGTCACGAAAACTGCAATCATCAAAACACCTATGGACAATCTCTGAGTTTTCATCAAGCGCCTCCTGATTTAAAATTTTTGAAATTCCTCAATTCAATGCCCTGTTTCAGCGCGTTCCTTCACGCACCGTTGTTCAACGGCTTCAACCTGATCAATTTTTTATATTATCAAAGATTTACTGCAAAGTCAATCCAACCATTTTAGTCTCTTAAATTTTTCCAGACAATATCAGAAGAAAACAAGTTTGGAGAGGAAAGCTATGGAAATCAACAAAAATGTATGAAACAGCGGTCGGCAATTCGGTTGCATAAAAAGGTGCGTATTCACAAGATATTTCTGTTGATACAAAGGAGACGTGAATGGCATCGATAAATGGCTTTGTAGATGCAAAGAATTGGGAACAAAGGTCTCAAAGATCGCAGCCGAACGATCGGCGCTATCTTTTTCAAAAGGCTACTGAGTTAATAATCGGTTCTCGTTTCCGTTCATAAATAACTGTAAACAGTAGTTGCGGTAGTACCTCTGTTTTTATCGTAAATTCTTCTGTCCTGCGCTTGCAAAGGTACTTCACTGCATCTATTGTTTTTTTATGATTTCAATCGCTGCACCCATTTCAATATTTCCTGCTACATAGGAAACCGTGCCGGTATGGTCAGGACAATAACAGTATCCTCCGGGAATTGGCCATTCAATACAGGGACACCGCGGGTCAATCCTCGGATCGAAATTAATATAACACCATGTTGGTTTTGCTGTAGCGCCCAGGCCCACGCCATGTACCACTTGCTGAAAGTCATTTTCCGCACTATCGCCTTTTCCCCTGTTACTCAAAGGTTCTACAACTAAATAGACAATCACTACAAGTACCAAACTAAGGAGAACTCCTAAAAACACGCATGGTTTTTTATTCATTTCTCACCATGAATTCTGTCCAGAATATCACGCAGGGACAGGATGGACTTTTCTGCTGCTTCCAATCGTTCCTGGAGGTCAAGAATTGCCTCTTCGGTAACAAAGGCACTGCTGCCATAGCCCATCGTGCTCACGGCATGGAGAATATCGAGGGTGCTCACAACGCCAATAACCTGTTCTTTGTCCTGAATGATGACACGGTGAATCTTCTTGTCATACATGATTTTTGCAAGACGGTCTATCGTATCTTCTGCCTGTGCGGTAATAACATGGGATGTCATAATGTCTTTTACTAAAGCTTTTCCAAAATTTTTCGTTTCTAATAGCTTATCCAAATCTTTTTTTAATTTTCCGTTGGTATCGCTATAAAACGATTTCTTCGCAACACTCCCCCGTTTTTTACTTGTCTTCTCGTCATATTCAACAATATCCGTCTTTGAAACAACCCCAACAAGCCTTCCTCTTTTTTCCACGACGGGCGCCCCAGTAATGTGGTTTTTGACAAGTATTTTTATAAGATCATTAATGGGGGTTTCCGGATGCACACAAACCACCTTTTCTGTCATTAGATCTTTCGCAACAAATTTATACGTAGCCACAACCGTCTCCTCCTATATGTTGGTGTTTCATTTTCTAAATTTCACGGATCTGCGAAGATTATATTGCTAAAAGAAAATAGTTGCATCCCGAAAATATCAAGAAAAAATATAGAATTCTCATTCTATTTTGTTATCTTCCTTCTTGCTCAACCTCTGTAACAGAACATAAGTATTTTTAAAGAATTTCTTGTCATCGGGATGCCGACTGAGGTAATTATTCAGACATCGGAACGCCTCATCGTAGTTCTTCTGTGCAATATAATTATCTATAAGTAAAATGACAGGGCGGTTATCATCGGGACTACACATTAACGCACATTGACAGTTCTTGCACGACTCTTCATATTTCATATCATTGTTCGCATTGCGTGCCTTATATAGAAATATCTCAGCAATCAGTTCTTCATCCTTCATGATTCTTTTTTGATCATTATACAGGTCCATTTCTTTTACGATGCCATCGCTATGGGTATGCTCATAGTAGCGTGTCTGCCCGTCAAACACCAGCATGTTATAAATATGTCCGGGGATAAAGACGCTTTTCATGTCAACACCAAAGTGGCGGCATACCGTGGTAAACCGGATTGCATAGGAGAGACAGTTTCCTACCTTGAGATTCAGGGTGTCACGGAAATCGTAACAATCGTTGTATGTCCCTTCATTGGTATTCGACTGAAGCCAGCCAAAGATTATATCCGCCTTCTTTAATGGATCGCTTATTGAATTGGCATCTGTTTCCTGCTTAATCCTGGAGATAAGGATATCGATCTTTGCCAGATAGGCATTCATTTTTTTATTCGAATCAACACCCGAAGCAATAAGACACGCCTGTTCAAAGGGCATGTCTAACGTTCCGTCCTGGATATCATTCATTAACAATACTTCAAGGGATCTATTTTCTTTTGTACTGCCTTCCCGTCTCTGAGCAGATTGGCAGCCCACCAAGAAGATACAAACTATGATGAAAAATCCTTCGATCAATAGAAAATATTTCACAATCCACCACACCCTGTCTTTAATTTCGGCAAGTAATTTTCCCTGTCTCAATAGTTTTTCTCTAAAGATCGCATTGGAGACTGCTTCAAACATCGTTTTGTATGAACGGGAAGAAAAACAACGGGCAAAAACAGGGATTGAAGAAATGACGCTCTTCTCTCTTACAGATTTGCACAAAGGAAAATGGAACTTATCCAAAGCATCTGAAAAGACATTTTTCAGATGCCGGCATTTATGCAGAATCTGTTTTATAAGGGTTTCCTTGAACAAACAAACAGATTCCAGAGACTTCTCACGCTATTTGAATTTATCCTTCACAAAAGAAGGGATATTTTTCATGTATTGATTTATCAACTCGCTGGTAATTTCAGTAGCGCCCTTCTGAATAGCAAAGTCTTCGATTGACTTCCTTGCCCTGCCCCGGACAAATACAGGCGCCTTTTCTATACGACGCTTTGCATCCTCTGTCCATACCGGTATTGTTGAAGTTTCTTCTTTTACCTTGTCTCCTGCGGTCTTAAGATACGCCTGAAATTTGGTAATAATACCTTCGTTCTTAACTGTTCGTTCTTCGAGAAACGCCTTAATGTTATCAATGACCTCTTTTTTCCGCACATTCTTTAACTTCTCCTTAGCCTTGTCCCAAGCATCCATCCGGAGTTCGTCAAACCCAATGTTCTTAATGCGTTTCGAAGCGAGCTGCATAGACTCATCCCTTATTTCGGATAGGAATTTTGAGGTAATTTCTTTATAGCCGTGTTGTCGTGCTTTTTTTTGCATAAGCTTGTAAATGCCAGGCCGTACAAAGTCCGGGGCATTTCCCACCCGCTTCCAAGCCTCCTCACTCCAGGGGATTTCTTCGTCTTGCGACGGCTCCTCTCCGCCCTTATCTTCCCCCATCAAAGGGGGAGGGTGTTTATTCTCACCTGGGCCAGTGGATACCGTATCGTGCGAAGTCGAATGTATGTTGAATTCTATTTCCGGCCTCTTCATAATTTTGCCAATAAATACTTCCCCTCCCCTGACGGGTGGAGTTGAGGAGAGTGGGCTTTGAACCATTTCATCGTTTTTCATGGGAAATGCCGTTTTCTTATTCGATACCATCTCTTGACGCGCGGCCCTCATGACATCAACGGTCACTTCCGGATAATTATTTTTCGTTGCAAATCGTTCCACACCTTTGATAACCATGCCCCGCCCGAAAGAAGGAATCTGTTTCAGGATACCCTTGGCCTCAATACTCCATGCTAGTGTAAAATCTTCTTCTGTGCCAAAGATCTCTGATGTTGCCAGATGGATGACCTTGTTGCCATATTTCCCGGGAATATAGTCGCACCATGCATCCTCATCCATCTGATTTCCTGTGGTTGCCAACGCCCGGGCACGGCATCCTTTGCAGATATATTGAAACTCACACACGCCACACCTGCCATGAAGGCTGGCATCCCTCAAGATCTGAAAATCGGCGGTGCTTTTCCAGATTTCTGCAAAGCTTTTCTCTCTAACGTTCCCTGAAATATTTGGCATGTACGGACACGGCGTAACATCTCCTTCCGGCGTAATCCTGCAGTAGTGAGTACCCGCCGGGCAGCCACCCGCGTAAGCACGGATGAGCGGAGAGGAAGTATCTTGTTCGTACACAATCCTTCTGTAGTGCGGTGCACACTTTGCCCCCACCATCATCTTACCCTGATACTTCTTTTGAATCTCGTAAAGCTGGCGCAGCGCCTGATCGTACTGTTTCGGTGTAATATCCGTCAGGTCCTGCCCCTTGCCGGTACAGACCAAAAAGAACAGATTAAAGACCTTGGCGCCGAGCCTGTAAGAAAACTCGACAATGTCGGGAATTTCATGAAAATTTTCCCGGGTAACCGTCGTCTGAATCTGAAACTCGATACCCTGTCTGCGGCACGCCTCAATACCGTTCAGGGTGTCGTCCCAGGCATCAGGAATTCCCCTGAATTTATCGTGTCTTTCAGGCACAATGGAGTCAAGGCTGATGCCTATCCCCGTCACCCCGCTTTCTCTAAGTTTCCTGGCAATATCATCATCGATCAGATTACCGTTTGTCCCCAATACGACCATCATCCCTTTTTGGGAGGCGTGAGAGGCAAGATCGTAGATATCTTTCCTTAATAATGGCTCACCACCGGTAAGAATTAACAATAGATTTGGATTAAGCTCCGCCATTTGGTCTATGAGGCGGAATCCTTCCTGTGTGCTCAGTTCGCTGGCAGATTGCCGGGTTAATGCATTTGTATCAAGGTAACAATGGTTGCAGCGCAGATTGCAACGATAGGTCGTGTTCCAGGAGATCGCATAAGGTTTGTAATTCATAAAGTCCCTCTAAAGCCGTTTTCTAAAAATGATATATGATTACGATAAAAAAGACAACACATTTTATCCCTATCAATTTTCATTGTCTTTCTCTGTATTATACCCTTCGTCGGGCAGGCAAACCTCCAGGAAATTGTATCAAACCCTCAAGTTTCCGTAGCCATACGCGGAATATCCGGACAATAAAAATAACTTCTACAAGGAGAGTACAATTGTTTAAGGAATATTTTTCCAGAAAATTCGGTGGCCTCAATGACCTTTCTTTTTAGCTCTTATGCTAAAGGGCAAGCCTTTTATGATATCGATGTTGACATTGCAGTCTGTTTTAAGTCAGAAACAAATAGGCTGGAATGGGAGGAAGCCGTGGAGTAACCTGAAAAAACCGAAAATTTTGATAAATTCGTCAGGCTAATTTGTATTTTTCAGCTGAGATCGGAGATGGCGTATTCTGTATGAGCTGTTTAAGACGATAATCGATGATTAATTGGCCAATAAGTTTGTCGAGAATCTTACAATAGCCTTCACCGGCATCTGATTTTACCACACATTCATTAGGATCCGTCATTACATGCTTAGGTTATGCTCCGTCGCCGTAAGCCAGTCTGATGGCGAAATTGCCGTTATTAACAGCAGGATGTTTACCTTGATTACGGGAGTCTTTTTTGTACCGATGCCAAGGGAATTTTTTCGGAGTATCAGAGGAAAGCGCCAAAATGAAAAAGAAGATCGTTCGGCGTAAAAACCAGAGAAAGGACTGTATCTGCTTCATCTCTTTTTTTTATTCCTTTTCCATTTGAAAAGAAATTTCCCGTAAAAAAGAAATGCAACGATGATTAATGATGCCACGCTCACAATGAAGTAGGCGACTTCCATAATGTTGTTCTATTCTATAAATCTAACCATAACATCAAAGTTCGAATATCGCTTGATATATTGTTTTGATTCTATCAGTACCCAGGTAGCTATCAAGAAAATTTTTCATTGCAGACCCATAAGTATTGGTTTATTATTCTAAACGAGAGGTAAGTTGGTGAAGGTCTAATTAAACGTTTCTGTAAAGTTATAGAGATTCCAATTGTCGTGAACACGGCAGTCATCCGATGGCTTTTTTCAATGCAGATGCGTTCCCTGTAGATTCAAAAATACCGAATTCATTTCTATGAAACTGATCAGGAAGATACTTATCTATTCAGCCGTGGCGGTATTCATTATTATTTTCCTGGTGTGCACCGCATACGTATGCATTCCCGTTTTTCTTGAAAAAATACTGCTTCCCCGCCTTGCCGGGAGTATCGGATTTACCGATTCCACATGCGAGGTACGTAAATTCAGTCTGAATAAGCTCGATATGGCCTCTATCCGATGGGGAGAATCTGAAAATCCCTTTCTGTTGACGGACTCAATACGAATCGATTATTCTTTACCTGGTTTATTGAGGAGGCACATAAAAAAGATTATCGTTAGCGGAGTTGAAATCAGGGCTGAGTATAAAGACGGCAGCATCATGGTTCCCGGACTGGATTTGGAAAATATTTTTAAAAATCCTGCGGATGTGCAACCAGAAAACCCTGAGAATTCTCAGAAACAATGGTCACTTGTCAGTTTTGAAGAATTTGAAATCCGCAATGCTACACTGTTACTAACATCGGGAGATACCGATGTTAGAGTTCCATTTTGGATGAAGGCAATGCCTGTCACGGGAGATGGAAAAGATAACCCTGCAGGGCTTGCGATACAAATGGGGTTACATCTGAATTTCGCAGATTCACAAACAGCGCTGAATATTGCTGCACAGGCAGACATAAAATCAACGGTAAATTTTCACACAGGCGAGATCAGCATGAGACTTGCCTTTTCAGGGATGAATATAGCGTACCAGGGATGCCAAGTCCGGAATTCTCCGGGTGATTTACCCCTAATTATTGAACTGAGGAAAAAACAGGATGTCATTCATGCCAACGTTTCTCGATTTTATATCGCCTCACCTCTTCCTGTTGAAATGTCTACGAGCAGGGATGCTGATTGCCGTCTTCGCTTCTCTCGGAAAGGAATGGACGTTCAGGGCATAATACAGGTAGATTTTCAGAAAGAATTACAGGATACAGCTTCTGTATTTGGGCTAAAAGTGACGGATTCTGAATCAATTCCTGTAAGGTTTCGGGGACAAAAACGGGGAAATATTTGGCATTTTTGTTTGAATTCTGCACAGATGAAAAAACCACTGAAATTCCGCAGGCAAACAGAAACCGTCCGTTTTTATCCCGATTATTTTTCAATCAAAGGGAAAGGGGTAGACTCGCGGGGAGACGTGCGATTTGCAATGAAGCTGTCTGATGTTGCTTTTGATTCGGATGCTGTTCATGTGCGCAGCCCGAGTATGCTGATGTATGGCAATTTGGCAATAAATAGCGCCCGTAGCTATCTTACAAGAACCTTCGTGAAAATAACTGGCGCTGAATTCAAAAATGGGAGTTTGTATGCAGGAAAAATAGACGTAAAATTTCCATTTCAATGGCCATCTGCTCCGCGTGAAAAGGAATTGATTAAGGCAAAAAATAAAGGGGAGCGATACTTTACTATTACTAATGTAAAATATTATGGCATGGATATTGGAACCATTGCTTCAACGCCCTATCAGGATGGGATGGGTATCCGTTTTATAGGACAATACAAAGATCTGTTTCCGGAGTTTTCTCTCGATTTCTCCGGCAGGGCAGGAATAAGTCATGACGGTAATTTTTTAACAAATATTGATTTTAAAGCCTCTGAGCCAGACAAGGGTATAAAAATCGATCCGGGAAAATTTTCTCCTCAGTTGGCTGGGATATATTTTGACGGTGCTATTGATATGAACGGTAGTTGTCAGATAGCTGGCAGCACGGTAGCAGGCAATGCTCTGATATCAACTCGTGATTCAAAAATAGAAATCCCCAGTAAAAAAATGCTCCTCGAAGGTATTGATCTGGACCTGAAACTGCCGGATCTTTATCAATTTCACAGTGCGCCTGATCAGGTGTTGAAATTTAAACGATTTGCCTGGGGAGATATACAAATGAACGAGGGAGAGGTCTCGTTTCAGATAGAATCGTTATCATCTTTTTTTCTCAAAAAAAGCAGTTTCTCCTGGTGCGGAGGTCATGTGTATACGCATGGCTTGCAAATTCAATCCGGCAAAAGAGATCTCGATATCATCTGTTATTGTGACCGTCTCAAACTTGCAACACTGCTTCAACAATTTGATATAGCTCGTGCTGAAGGTGAGGGTGCAGTGAATGGGCGTATTCCCGTAAGTTATAGAGATGGAAAAATAAAAATCCTCGATGGTTTCCTTTATTCTACCCCGGGAGAGGGAGGTACAATCCGTTTTCACACGGATACCCTTCTGTCAGGGGCATCAGGCGTTCAGCAGAGTATTCAAATGCAAATTGCACAGGAGGCCCTGAAAAATTTTTCCTATGACTGGGCAAAGCTTTCATTACAAAGCAGAAACGAGGATCTTCTAATTAGTATGCAGATGGATGGAAGACCTGCCGGTCCGTTACCTTTTGGTTTCAGTAAAAAGTCCGGACTTGTAAAAATAGAACAGCCACGGGCCAATTTTCAGGGAATACATTTTAACATCAATTTTAAACTACCTCTGGACAAGATGCTCTATTATGGTTCAGGCTTCAGTGGACTCATGCACAACAAATGATTTCTGAAAAATACTTACCACTGAGGAGCTAAGCATGGTATAGTATTATAATTCGATTGTATAGGAATTTTTACTTTATTTAAGCGGGTTACGGGGTGGCGCTGACAAACTTTGCTTGCCAGGGTGATATATTCCAAATCCGTGTGTATAATCAAACAGCATGGACAAACAAGTTTGTCCATGCCACCCGATAACCAAAAACATAACTGAATACATAGGAATTTCAATCTATTGAATATCCGCTAGAAAGAAGGGATGTAGGGGTGTGTAAGACACGGAAACACACCGCCCCGGTCCATAAGTAGATCAACCGTCCCCGGTAGACAATATCATGCAAGTTGGGCGCTTGTTCTACCAATAAAAGGGGGCTATGAAGTCGCTGCCAAAGGGCTGATTAATTATCTACCTAAATCCTGCAAACAAGGCGAAGCCTTGTTGCAGGATTAGGCCAGAAATGGT
>NZ_MJUW02000003.1 GCF_001753675.2 Candidatus Brocadia sapporoensis
TTTCTCGTTTTTCTTGATACCTGTATTACGCAATTTCCTAACCGGACAATGCTGAGTCGAAGGCAACGTTGGGGATTATATTAATTGATACGAAGCCATTCTTAATGCAACTGATTCAGCAAAAATTAAACCTTGACCTAAATAATCTGTTCATGGATGAATTTTACAGTGCAGATGGCAGCAAGATATTGTGGGATAAAATCGTCACGCTAAATTCCGGTTCAGAAACTACTGAAGCTGAGAATAAAACATCCAGTCAAGAGATTTGTGGTTGGATCAACCGAAACCTAACAATTATTAAAAAAAACCATGAAATATTTTAAATCATAAACACTGGCCACTTTTTTTATGGTAGTAACATATAACAAAAGTAATGTTGTAACTGCAATCTTTATACAGAAAATCAAACCGTTGGATTTTACTTTTTTCAATCTAACCCACACAACTGCAATTTTAACAATTCAAATTTAATTTCAACCCTTAATCCAGTGATAAATTTAAAATAGTCGTTGAAAAAAGACATGAAAGGCTTATGTTTTTATGGGCAAAGGCAGGTATTAACCCATAGGAGGCCAATTCATACAAAAGGTGAAAATGAAGATTTCGAAAGAGCACAAAAGGGACTTCCCCTGAGTATTCGACCAGGTCATACGATACGATTGGAAGTAACTAAAGAGCCCTTGACTGCCACAAGGGAAAGGGAAGACGTTGCCATTCGGATGGCGATAGGGAGAAACGATATTCATGACCCAACCACGGCGGGAGATTTTTGCAGGCGTTTTTCTCCTGGTCATATTTTTCAAATGAACAAGGCGTTTAGAGAAATAGGGCAGAACGTGTATAGGAATCGTACAGACGTTACCCCGTGGACGATAGATGTCGATGTAAAGTGCATGAAGTATACGGGGAAAAGAAAGAAGGGGCATCGAGGAGTTACAACGGGATATATTCCCTTCAGCCTTTGTTGATGAAACGGACGAGTTGGTTCACAATGAGCTTCGTTCCGGAAATACGCATCCCGGTGCAAAGATGGTGGCATTCTTGAGGAGGATGAAGAGAAAAATACCCATCCAGGTAAAAGAAGATATACCTTCAAAGCGACTCTGCCTGCTACAACAAAGAGGTTGTAGCGATATGTGAAAAAGAGGGGTGGGAGTTTAGTATTCCCGCGGATCAGACTGGTCCTCTGATGAATAAGATAGAAGCGCTCCCAGAGAATGCCTGGCAAAGAGATAATAAAGACGATACCGTTGAGTATACCGAAGTAGCGTATCAGCCTGTGGGATGACCAAAAGAGTATCGGTATTTGATAAAGAGGAAGCGGAAAAAAACAAGACAGACCCGCGCTCGTTCTTTAGGTCTATGGCATATTCTTACTATGCGGTAGTAACCAATCGTAAATGCAATGTCCTGGATCTTATGAAGACCCATGCAAAGCGCGGAACATGTGAAAAAAGGATTTGCCTGTTTTACGAACGAGTTTCTGAGCCGTCTTCCGATGGGAGAGTTTTTTGCAAACTGGGTATATCTTTTGTGTGCGCAACTGGCCTATAATGTGTCGCTCTGGATACGGGATTTGATGTTGACAAAACCATACCGGAAGAAGCACATCAAAAGGATACAGCGTTGTACAGGACTGATAGCCTCCGGGATAACCACGAATGGACGCCAGATACGGATGAAAACATCAACCATGCATCGGTGGAGGGAGGATTTTGTTCGTGCACGGAAGGCGATTCCATCCCTGAATATGGCTACAAGCAGTGGATGAGGGACCGTAGTTTGTATTTTTCTATACAGCATAAAAAGAAGTCTCTTCTGGTAGGGAAACAGTGCTTCTTCTGTACGTACTTTATTGCAATTGGTAAAGAAAAATAACACGTTTTGAGTGCGCTGTGGATGCATGGGACGGTCTTGAAGATGGCTTTGAGATGTTTTAGGGGTTTGTTTTTGTCACTTTCGCTCACTAAATTCTTATTTTCGTTTGTTGTCGCTGGATTAAGGTCATAGTATAATTTAATTGTATAGGAATTTTCATTTTATTTAAGCGGGCTACAAAGTAGCGCTGACAAACCTTGTTTGTCAGTGTGATATATTCCAAATCCGTGTGTATATTCAAACAACATGGACAAACAAGTTTGTCCATACCACCCTGTAACCGAAGATATAACTTGAATGGCTGTGAATAACTTCCCGAACATCCCTGTCTGTCCAAAAATCGACCTCTGCTGTAGTAAAGTCTGGCCCACGGCTTGTTTCGTAACATTGTATCTCTGGCGCTTCTTCCATAGGCTTATCGGGTTGTATTGCTCCAATTAATCTTTCAATTACCTGTCCATTATATGGAGACAGGAATACATCAGGAATATCTGTTGATAAAATGGACTGAACTTTTTTCTTCAGATATGGCTCTAATATAGTAACCATTCAACGAAAATGTTTTAGAATATTTTTGATGCATCATTTTGGGAAAAAGAAGCAGCAAATTGGTTAACAGTAAATAGGACCGTAGATTCGGTTGTCACAGCCCATAGGAAGCCTTTGTGTGGAGGCGTGTGGGATTTGTGTTCAGCCTGGAAATTTCATACATTTGTAGTATGGTATAAAGCGAAAGGGAAGGATGAAAAAGTCTATGATAGCGCAGTAGGTGATTTGAGGTTTTTACTACAGGAAACGTAACTATTCAGCGAAACGGATGGTGAGAGAGAATATTTTCTCAGAATAGTTAGGAGCCGATAGGGAAAACGGG
>NZ_MJUW02000085.1 GCF_001753675.2 Candidatus Brocadia sapporoensis
ATGCAAAATCCTATTTTAACCAGTAAAATCGGGCATTTCAAACAACTTCATCTCTTTCGATAAAAAAATCACGCTTGGTTAAGGGCTAGATTAACCGTATACCTGCAAGTGCCGTTGCGGGGGGCGGCAGCCCGAAGCAATATCCCGTGCAGAGATTCCTTAGCGGGGTTTACGCTGAGCAATGCGAATACGCTTGCAACGGCAACATCCTTTTTGCGTCCACTACAGTTAACTCCCAAAATACGACCCGCGGGAAAAAATACAAACGGCAGCGATCCTGTTAAAGAATTGGTTTTCAGACCATTGACGGTTAAAACAATATCAAAACCTGTGAACTTATCTTCGTATCCCTCCAGCCCAATCCAAACGAAATATCCTGCCTGTTTTTTTATGTGTCTACGGATTTGGAATATATCGTACGGACAACGTTTGTCCGTGCTCATAAGAAAAACAGCTCGAAACCGCTTCCCTCCCCGTATAATCCCTGAACTATTTGACATCTATCCCAATTGGTACAATTTTTTGGAAAGAACTCAATAGCCGTTTTTATAAATGAAACTTGACAAGCGAAGTATTTAAAAATATACTGGGTGTACACATGAGCACCCATAAACAAAAATATGAAAATTCAACACTCACAAAAAAACAAGATAATTTTTTAAGCTTTCTGAAGGAATATTTTCAGGAAAGAGGTTATCCTCCCACAGTTCGGGAGATTGTGGATGGCATGGGATTTTCCAGCACCCATATTGCAAGAAAATATCTCGAAATCCTTGAACGTAAGGGATATATCAAGAGACAATTCAACAGCCCGCGCGCCATTGAGATTGTTGATGTATCTGCCAGGAGCTCAGAAGTAAGATCGATACCTATTGTGGGAGTGGTTCGCGCGGGTGTGCCTCATCCTGCCATCGAAGATATTGAAGGATACTTTCCCGTGGATAAATCGGTTTGCCGCAACAACAATGCCTTTTTCCTGAGAGTGGCGGGAGACAGTATGATTGAGGCACACATACTGGAAGGAGATCTTGTCCTTGTGGTTCCTCAGCCGGTTGCTAATAATGGAGAGATCGTAGTTGCCCTTATTAATGATGAGACGACGGTAAAACGTCTCTATAAACGGGGAGATACGATACAACTAAAGCCCGAGCATCCGACCATGAAGCCGATTGTCATTAAAGAAGGGGATGCAAAGGTAAGTATTGTTGGAAGGGTCGTCGCTGTGATAAGGCAGTTGGACAAACAACCTGCGATGGTTGTAAAAAGATAGATACCTGATAATGAAATTTGGTAACCGTATTATGACAACAGAAATTCATGAACCAATCAAAGTGGGTGCCATTTTTGGTGACTACAAAAAGAAACTCAGGCCTGTCTGGTTTGTATGGAATAACAGAAAATATGACATCAAAGAGATTACCTATATCTGGACGGAAAAAATAGGAAAGGCCAGCATACACCATTTCATGGTTACAGATAACGCAAATCTCTTTGACATCTCTTATTGCACGGATACCCTGGGGTGGACGCTTCATTCCGTGGAAATGGATGCGCGTGCTTAAATTTTCTTTTTCCCTGTTACATTGGATTCTAAAAGGCAAAAACCCAATAACCTTCTAAAATAGAGTGATGTGACGCTTCACGCATAACAAAATAGATGCCTTATTCCCTTACTTCGGAACTTTATGCAGTAAACTAAGCATTCAGCAGCCTTTTTGCAGCCAATCCTTTTTGTAGAGATAAGTCTTAAACATGTCTCTTCTGTGCCATAATGACTTTATAACTCCTTTGAAATCCTGACGTACCCCTGTTCAGCTACTATCGGGATAATAAAATGAACAAAATTATTATGCACATCGATATGAACGCCTTTTTTGCCTCTGTGGAACAACAGATTAATCCTGCCTTTAGAGGAAAGCCAATTGCAGTCATTGGCTCCAACGAAAGAACCGTGGTCACTACATCCTCTTATGAGGCGCGGGCCTATGGGGTCAAAACAGGCATGACCAAATATGAAGCGAAAAGGTTATGCCCTCATATTGTCCTTGTAGCCGGCGATACGGGTCGTTATACAGACACTTGCCGCAGGCTGGTCGAGATATACCGGCAATACACCCCCATGGTCGAAGTATATTCCATTGATGAGGCATTTCTGGACGTTACAGAGTCCATCCCACTCTTTGGTTGCGCTGAGGTTATAGCTAAAAAAATCAAAGAAGATATTCGCCAAAAACTGGGAATGCTGACCTGCTCTATCGGCATTGCTCCCAATAAACTTTTGGCAAAGTTGGGAAGCGATATGAAAAAGCCAAATGGTCTTGTAGTTATACAACACGAAGACGTTGGTAAATTACTGCAAAATTTACCGGTAAAAGAACTTTGCGGTATAGGCTCACGTATCGAAACACAACTGGCTACCTTGGGAATTAAAACCTGCGGCGAATTAGGACGGGCATCCACACATACTTTAAGAAATCGATTTGGTGTGATTGGAGAACGCTTAAAACTCATGGCCCAGGGTATCGATAATAACCCTGTTATACCACCGGAACAGGAACCGGACGTCAAATCGATTGGACACAGCATGACCCTTGATAAGGATGTGAGTGATATGGAGACGTTGGAGTGTCATGTCCTTCAACTATCTGAGATGGTAGGAAGGCGTATGCGTCGCGGAGGCTATACGGGCCGGACAATTACCCTAACCCTGCGATACCCTGACTTTACTACTTTTACAAAACGTACTACTGCGGGTACACACACAGACAACAGCATCGATATCTATAGGATTGCAATAGATATTCTCAATACCGTACGGTTACAACAACCAATCCGATTGATAGGCATTAGCATTTCTAACCTTACAAAGAATCTATCACAAATACCCCTCTTCCTTTCAGACAGGAATAAGAAAGCAGCCACGTGCGCTATGGACAAGATCAATGACCGATATGGGGATTTCTGCATTACCTGGGGTACGTTGATTAAACGTTATCAGCACAAGGGCGTTATTTCTCCATCCTGGAGACCCAGCGGGATTAAATGTATCAATCTTTCAACACGTAAAACAAAAAAATAAATCCTGATATAACACCGGAAAATGCTGGCAAAGAATCAAAATCGTAAGATTTGTTTAATGCGAATTTGTTATGGATAAATCATACCAAGAAATAAGTTGTCTGGAATTTCAAAAAAATATCGAACAGAAAATGATTGTGAAAAAAGGCTTTTTGAGTTGCGATAGCCACACGGGTTTACTTACCCTCATTGCGGGCATTAAGAATATTACCCTGTTATCAAGCGTAAATTATATATAAGGCGCTTTAACCCTTTGTGCTGTCTGCGCAGACTCCCGGGCTATTGCTTTGCCGAGCTAATTCAATAACCATTATATATTTTTGATAAACTGCAATCACTTTGCCCCTTCGGGGTTAAGAATACATCATGAAAAGTTACAAGAAATACGAAAGGGAGAATCATAGCGGGGGTTTAATACTTCGACACGTTTATTTCTTCCATCTTTCCCGTAACCATGTACACAATCCTCTCGGCGATGTTGGTAACCCTGTCCGCGATGCGTTCCAGGTTGTGAGATACCCATGTGAGAAAGGTTGCCATGCGAATTATCCTCGGATTTTCCATCATGAGCACCAGGAGTTCACGGTAAATCTGGTCATGGAGGGCATCGACCTGATCGTCCTCATTACAGATGCGTCGCGCCGTCTCTGTGTCTCTGTCGATAAATGCCTTAAGGCATTTATCGAGCATGGACAGCCCGATATCTGCCATCCGGGGGATATCGATCAGGGGTTTTACCAAGGGTTCATTACTCATCAAAATGTTTATCTTGGCAATTCCCTCGGCGTGGTCGCCCATGCGTTCAAGATCGGTTATGATGCTTAAGATGGAGGCCAACTCTCTCAAATCAACCGCCATGGGCTGTTGGGTCGCAATAAGAGAAATACACTTTTCTTCAATATCAAACCGTTTTTTATTGATCAACAGGTCGTTTTTTACAATCTCTTTGGCTGCATCGGTGTCCCTTTTTTGCAATGATTCCACAGATTTTTTTATGGCGTTTGCGACCATCTGCCCCATAAGCAGCACTTCATCCTCAAGCTTTTTTAAAGCCTTATGATAAGCCTCACGCGTCATGATTTCTCCTGTCCGATTTTTTAAATTTGGTACCTATAGTTCACTGTGTAAAATTTTTTTTACAAGTTTTTTACACCTGCCTTCACTCCCCCCCCTTGTTCGAGGGGATTTGGTTGTGGCTTTGCTGCGTTATGAATACTTTTGACTTTCGATTTGTTTTTTACCCGAACCTCCCCGTGATGTAATCCTCCGTTTGTTTTTCTCTTGGGTTTGTGAATATCTCGCTGGTAACACTGTACTCTACAAGTTCACCCATCATGAAAAAGCCTGTGTAATCCGATATCCGGGCCGCCTGTTGCATATTATGGGTGACGATGATAACCGTATAGTCCTTTTTCAAATCACAGAGCATATCTTCTATCTTGGCAGTGGCAATAGGGTCGAGGGCAGAACAAGGCTCATCGAGGAGAATAATTTCCGGCTCCATGGCTATTGCCCGTGCAATACAAATTCGTTGTTGCTGACCTCCGGAAAGATCGAGGGCGTTTGCATGAAGCCTGTCTTTTACATCATCCCAGAGCGCCGCCTTTTTCAAGGCTTTTTCACAAATTTCATCAAGAATGCCTTTCTTTCTGATGCCCATAAGCCGGGGGCCATAAATAACATTCTCATAAATAGTTTTGGGAAAAGGGTTGGGCTTTTGGAAAACCATACCAACTCTCCTCCTGAGTTCTGTAACATCAACGGCAGGGCTGTATATGTCCTGATCGTCGATTCTAATACACCCTTCAATCGTCACGTTTTCTATCAGATCATTCATGCGGTTTAAACACCTGATCAGGGTAGATTTCCCGCATCCGGATGGACCAATAAAAGAGGTAATATTTTTTCTGGAAATATCAAGGGCTATTTTCTTTAACGCCTCGACCTTACCGTAATAAAGGAAAAGGTCTATGATATTAACAATCGGCTCAGGAACGGTTGTGCGCACTTTTTCCATAATGTTTTGCAGTAAATCTTTAATTTTTTATATTGCCCTTGTGCTGTACCATTTTTTTAGTTTGTTTCTTACCACAATGGCTGCAAGGTTCAGTGTAAGTACGGTAATAAGCAACACGAGGGTTGTGGTATAGACCATAGGAATAGCAGCCTCCACATTGGGTGATTGAAAACCAACGTCATAGATATGAAACCCCAGATGCATAAATTTCCTTTCCAGATGGATATAGGGAAAATGACTATCAATAGGAAGAGAAGGTGCAAGCTTAACAACCCCGGTGATCATAAGCGGGGCAACCTCTCCGGATGCCCTTGCCATGGAAAGAATCATTCCGGTAAGGATGCCTGGGGTCGCCTGAGGAATCACGACCCTCCATAACGTTTCAATCTTCGTCGCACCAAGTGCATAAGAACCCTCACGCAGGGAGATGGGAACGGAAGACAATGCCTCTTCTGTAGCCACCACAACAACCGGTACCGTCAGAAGCGCCAGGGTAAGCGATGCCCACAAGATACCACCCGTGCCGAAGGTGGGAGCGGGCAAGGCCTCAGGGAAAAAGAATTTATCAACATTTCCACCAACAAAATAGATGAAAAAACCTAGTCCGAAGATACCAAAAACGATGGATGGAACACCTGCGAGATTGCTAACCGAAATTCTTACTATGCGGGCAATCATATTGTCACTGGCATATTCTTTAAGGTAAACCGCCGTTAATACACCCAAAGGAACTACCGCAATACTCATAATAATCACCATCATTACCGTTCCAAAAATAGCAGGGAAGATACCGCCTTCTGTATTGGCTTCTCTGGGCTCACTCCAGATAAACTCCCAAAATTTTGTTAGATAAAAAACAAGTTTAGAAAAAAACCCCATCTTATTTGGGGCATAGACGCGAATAATCTGAAAAATGGGCACGATCTTATCCTGTCCATCGGCAAGAAGCACCACGATCTCCTTTTCTTTTGCCTCTTTGTACAGATTATTGAGTAATATTTCTCTCTCCTGATAAACTTTTTCTAGGCCGTCTATTTTTGCATTAAGCGCTACCGTCTTTTTGCGAATTTTTTCCGTTGGTGGAAACATCATGAGCCGTTTCAACTCAAGGCGATATTTTTCCATCAGGTAGTTAATATTACCAATTTCCTTCTTCTCGATGTAACGGATCTTTTTATAAAGACCCCTGCTCTCAGCCAGGAGGATCATTAACGTATCGTGTTGCAGTGGTTTGATAGTTTCTCCCTGTCTGAAGCCTTTTAAAAAGCCATATAAATTTCCCCACTCACGCCTTTCGAAGACCACGGCGTCGATCGGGAAATGCAAGGATACAATATCCGCGTTAGCTATCCATGTAAAATCTGAACCATAGACATCCCTGTTGCCGATCTTTATTTTAGTCCGATACGAGTCTTTTTGGTAAGGAATTGGCTCCTTTTTGACAATCTCCCCTAAAGCCACCGTACCGTTATGAAGAGTAATTTTTACGATCTTACGAGGCCAGAATATGCCAAATCCATTCATCATAATAAGGACTATTACCCCGCAGATCATCAGCAGACATACCGTGAGGGCGCTTGCCGTTAACCAGATATAGGGGTTGCCTTTTTTAAATATCTCTCTCATAATTTATTGTACTTCAGTCTCATTCTTCTCCGCACCGTTTCTGCCAGGGTATTGACGATAAAGGTAGTTACAAAGAGAAGTAAGGAGGCGAGAAAAAGTACCCGGTAGAGTGTTCCTCCAAAGGGTGCTTCAGGTATCTCTACGGCAATATTTGCAGAAAGCGCCCTGAAGCCGTTAAATAAATTCCATTCCATAATTGGGGTGTTGCCCGTTGCCATAAGAACAATCATGGTTTCACCCACAGCCCTTCCGAAACCAATCATTATGGCAGAAAAAATTCCCGGACTTGCAGTCGGAAGTATTACCCTGACAGCCGTCTGCCACGGAGTGGCGCCCAGTGCCAGAGAAGCTGATATCAAGCTTTTGGGAACATTACTCATGGCATCTTCCGAAATCGTAAAGATGAGGGGGATAACAGCAAACCCCATAGCAATCCCTACAACAACAGCATTCCTTTGATCATACTTTAGCCCAAGAACACGGGAAAACCACTCCCGGTAATCCCCACGGAGAATGTTTGTCTCAAAGACACCGCCTAACTGTATAGAAACAACTATTGCCCCGATGATAAAGGGAATCAAGACCAATACCTCCGTTCCGTGCCGATACCAGCCTTTTCCGATAACTGGCAGGTATTTCCAGACAACAAGGGCGATACCAATGGAAAGGGTGATGAAAAATGGCATAATGATGATTGCAGGGAACATTCGTTCCATAAGTGGTGCAAGCCAGAGTCCGGCCAGGAAACCAAGAATGACGCTTGGCAATGCCGCCATGATCTCGATAACGGGTTTTATGATTTTTAAAGAATTATGAAGGAATTGCGATGTATACAATGCAGCAAAGATGCCAATAGGGACGGCAATGACCAAGGTGTAAAGGGTGCCTTTAATCGTGCCAAAGATTAAGGGCACAAGACTCAGCTTCGGTTCGAAGTCATCCGTTCCACCGGTAGACTGCCAGACAAATTCCGGTTTTTCGTAACCCTCGTACCAGACCCGTCCGAAGAGGGTCTTTACGGTGATTTCCGGATGGGGATTGAAAATACGCCACTGGAAGAGTCGATTGTTGGTATCAGCCACAAAAATTCCGTTAGCTTTTGGCGAAAAAGCAAGGGCAACAGGGGTGTATCCCGTCTTAAAACGCAAAAGGGTTTGTTCAGAGGTTGCATGATTAAGATAGATTGTTCCGTCAGTCGCTGCGGTGAGAAACCCTTTGTCTCGCATTGACGGAGCAACTGCAATGACCGGGGCTTTATGGGATCTAAGGATATGCACTTTTTTCAGTGCCCAGCCCCAAGATGACCGATCATCTCTTACTTGCATCCAAACATTTACTCCGCCGCTGGCATCGCCGACGACAAGGGAGACATCTCCCAACAGAAAACCCAGCGCAGTTACCGCGCTTTCCGATACTTTTACCTTTTCGACAAGATAAGGGTTTTCTCTGTCCCTTACGTCTATATGAAATACGTCACCGGAAGGCGTCCCTATATACAGATTTTCCATAAAAAGATCAAGCGCCAGAGAGGTTATTTCAGTCCCGGTTCTCTGTTCTGTCAAATCTCCTGACGAATTATCTGCTGTTTGCATTCCGGCTTTGGCTTTCTCCCGCCGTTCTATGCCCTCCGTTTGTAAAAGATAAGGAACAGAAGCTGTGTTTTGATTTATACTATGCGCCACAAAAAGACCGGTAATATCTTTCTGAAACTCCTTCTTTTCTTCGTTGTCAAGGGGTGTTTTTCCGGTTTCAGAAGCTATAAGGATAAGATGGCCATCATTCGTGTAAACGGCTGTGACGTCTGTACTATCATCTCCTCTGGAAGTGACGTTAAGGATACCTGCTTTTAGTTTACTAGCCTTAACTTTTTTTTCTTCAAGTACTTCTGGCGTAACCGCCCGGCTGTCGCCCGCAAATGATTCAGAAAAACTGATGGAGATGGTAAAAACTTTTCCATCATTGGTCGCCAGAACAAGACGATCATGGTCTTTATCAGCCGACGTTATAACAGAACCATCCAGGCCGGAGACATGGTGTTTTTTCAGGAGTGCACCACTCTTTAAAGAAATAAATTCTATCACACCGTTATTATATATGATATAGGCAACTTCCTGGTGATCGTCTACGCCCATGGATATCACCTTGCCATGTACAGAGTGAGTAGTTTCCTTTGTTATTCTGGCGTCTTGTAAAAGCGGATATACTTCCAGGAAGATAAAAATAAATAAGGCGAGAATAACAAGAACCGTTGCCGTCCCACCAAGCGTAATCACCCAGTGGGCTGCCCTATCGGCATATCTTCTTCGTTTTAAACTTTTCATGAATTATTCAATTTTTTTAATTCCTCTTCAACAACGGATGCTGGCAAAGGCAAATAACCGTCTTTCACAACCAGTTCCTGACCCTCTTTACTCAAGATAAATTTTACAAACTCCTTAACCAGAGGGTCGAGTGGCTGACCAGGCTTTTTATTAATATATACCTGAAGAAATCTTGCCAGTGGGTAAGAACCGTTCATGACATTTTTTATTTCTGCTTCTTTACAGAGTTCTCCTTCCTTAAACGATAGGGGTATGGCACGAACTTCGGATGTCTGATAACCGATGCCGCTATAACCCACGGCGTATCGGTCTTCTGTTACACCCTGCACAACAGAAGCAGAGCCAGGCTGCTCCTTTACGGTATTCTTGAAATCTCCTTTATAGAGGGCATGTTCTTTGAAATAGCCGTAGGTACCAGAGGCTGAATTCCGCCCATACAGGCTTATGGGTTTAATTGCCCAATCCCCTGACAAGCCAAGCTGTCCCCATGTGACAATATCTGTCCTGTATCCACCCTTACGGGTCTTAGAAAAAACAGCATCTACTTGTGGCAGGCTTAAGCCTTTTAGTGGATTATCCTTATTTACATAAACGGCAAGGGCATCCAGGGACGTCCTTATAGCTGTGGGTTTATATCCATATTTTTTCTCAAAGGCATCAATTTCCGTCGGTTTCATAACCCTGCTCATGGGACCTATCTGTGCCGTTCCTGAAATTAACGCTGGTGGTGCAGTGGTAGAACCCTTTCCCTCGATCTGAATCTTCACATTCGGATACACCCTATGAAACCCCTCGGCCCAGTAAGTCATGAGGTTGTTCATCGTATCAGAACCGATGCTATTCAAATTTCCTGAAATCCCACCTACTTTAGCGTAGGACTTTATATGCTCTTTGGCCACAACGGTTTCGTTTGCTGGAATCAATCCCATCAGACAAAAACTGAAAATCATTATTGGAAGCCCTGTTTTTCCCGCAATAGACATTGTTTCTCCTTTCTTTGTTACTACCACGTAAAGGACAGTAT
The DNA here is from genome assembly GCF_001753675.2 of Candidatus Brocadia sapporoensis. Taxonomy (GTDB): domain Bacteria; phylum Planctomycetota; class Brocadiia; order Brocadiales; family Brocadiaceae; genus Brocadia; species Brocadia sapporoensis. The sequence goes on from NZ_MJUW02000085.1 coordinate 10,067, forward strand.
CTTACTCAAATTAATCAAGGAAGTCGACTTATTTTTTTGATGATGTTTGTTGTATTCCTTGAACGCTTTCTCCCGGGTCACCAGTCTTTTCAAAATTTGTTTTCTGTGCAGGGACGGTAACAACTCATACATGGCTCCTTCTTTAAGCCCAAAAGGGGCATAGCATAACGGTAAGGAAAACACGCGCTTTCCCTTTTACACCTCAGGTTCATTTTTTATCGTGGATGGGAGATGAGGAGAGCCTGAGAAGCTTCATACATCAGAATATAATTTGATACTGTAGCCTGATCCGGTTTTCTCTTTTATCTTCATCTTCACCATTAGTCACAAAATGGCCGATGTCTGCCTGGATCTTTGAACGATGGGCACGGAAGTAATAGTTTATACCTACGTCATATTCCTTCTGAAGGTCATTGGATACGTCATTGTTTGGGTCGTGCATGGAGTAACGGGCAGCAATCTCCAGTTTCTTTGCTATTACGAAGTAGCCTGCCTGGGTATAGAACCCATTGGAATCAATTGAGCCGCCGTTATCTTCAGGGTTTTCCGTCCTCATATAATATTCATTGCTCCACGAAAAGCCCCTGTACTTTACACCAAAATCGACTACTTCAACAATCGTATTGGTATTCATAAGTTTTTTATCGCGATCCTTTGCATTAAAGGCAACCGCAGCGCCGATTGTCGCCTTTATTTTATCAGAATACTTCACGTCGGTTTCATCGTAGCAGTCATATTTCCCAAATGGATTATACCTGGCGCTCAGTACGTACATGAGTTCATTGTTGGTATTGTCGATACCAGAAAATTTTTCTCCGGCGCCCTGAAACACAGCAGCGTGATATTCTATGTGTCCGTCAAAAGGTTTTCCATAAATATCAAATCCGGTGTCTCTGTCCTGATCGAATTCCTCGCTTGCGATGGATCTGTCCTGAAGCAGAAGTTTCGAAGACGATGTCATTCTTTGTCTGTTGAAAGGCACAACAAAATATCCAATCTTGGCGTTGAGTTCCTCAAATGGGGTAAAGTACACATAAAAATCTCTTAACCCAAAATTAAATTTATCCGCATCTGCTGCCACATAGTAATTTATGATTTTGTTATAAATATTTCCGCCAAAGTATACCCTTGCCCTGCGGACGTTAATGTCAATGAGATCGGACTCATTAAAATCCTCATCTCTATCCTTATAGGTGCACCGGAACTGCATCATAGCTCCAAAGTCCAGTGAAAAGTTTCCATCAGGAGATTTAATACCCAACGCGTATTTTTCACCATTTGGGGTATATTCTGCCGTAAGACCTGGCATGCCAAGCCCCATCTTTTCGCGCGCCTCTTTTGTAGAAAGATAATCTTCCACTATTTGTTTAACATCTTCTTTCTTAGCCAGCGTAGAGTGGATCTCCTCTGTTTGAGTCGTAGACTGAGAATTCATGGTATCTATCCGGTTTCTTAAAATTTGAATTTGTTCCTGCTGTTGCGTTGCTAATTCCGCTATCTGCTTCAATTGTTCTTGCTGCTTTGCAAACGACTCCTCCATCTGATTCAATTGCTGTTTTAAAACTTCTGACTCATCTCTTGCAATTTCGTAGGGTTGTTCAGTTTGTTGGGCAGACACCTCTTGCGGGTTTCCCCTGGGATACACACCGCTTAATACTATTATTGAGGTTAAAGCATAGGTATGCCATTTATTCCACATTTTTAATCTCTCCTTTTTCAATTAACCGGCTCCTCACCATTCGTAAAATTGCAACAGAGAGGAAGAAAAATCCTCTCCCGCACGGGTCATGTTATTCTTTCTGTCGATTTACAAGAATGATTACATGATGCAAACCGATAAGAGATTGTAGACATATCGTGTTAAGGAAAGATTAAGAGATTATTAATTTTTGATTAAGTCTCAAAATTTAATACATGGATTTCGGGGTGAGTAAAAGTCACAATGAGAAACCTTGAAATTCCTATACATTTTAGTATGACGTTTCACAAAAATGACTACCTATGTTATTGTCATTGCAAGCACATTCACATTGCCCAGTGTAAACACAGCGAAACAGCCTTAAGTTTTTTTAAACAAGAGACTATTTCGTCGCTTCACTTCTTGCAATGACATTTACTTGTATATAGATTTTTAGTAACCATTGAGTTCTTTTAAAAAGCCTCTGTATGCATGATGTTGCCTTGATAGGGACAGGTTTCAAACCTGCCCCTACTACAAGGAATTCCCGGTTTTTGTTGGAAATTTTCAAAAAACTAAATGGTTACGATTTTTATAAAACGTTATCCTGACGAGCGGATTTGTAGAGATAAAATCTATTGCTATAAACAGCAAAGATAGTATAATTTGAAAAAAATTGACATTGAGTATTCGTACGGATTATAGTATTGCCCTGTAAGATCTTTCTTTTTTTATAAGTTTTTATACCTCCCTTCGTCTTAACGAGGGAGATTTATAGTAAACATAACACATTACGTATATATACAAGTGTCATTGCGAGGGTGACCGCCCGAAGCAATCTCCGGTGCAGGGATTCCTTCACGGAGTTTACGCTGAGCAATGCAAATGTGCTCGCAATGACAACGTCCTTTTTGCGTTCACTATCGTTGTGGCTTTGCTGCGTTATGCAGTACCATTTTAAAAACAAAAAGATTACGGTTATGGGGTTGGGCCTGTTTGGCGGCGGGGTGGGTGTTGCCCGATTTCTCACAATGCAAGGCGCCCATGTTACGGTAACTGATGTAAGAACTGCAAAAGAACTGTCCCCTTCCATAAAACAGCTTGAAGATCTTCGCATTTGCTACAAGCTTGGCGGGCATTACGACGAAGATTTTATCAATACGGATATGGTTATTGTTAATCCTGCGGTACCAAAGGATTCAAGATTTATACATCTTGCAAGAAATAACCATGTACCTATGGATTCCGAAATCAACATTTTTTTTCAGTTATGTCCGGCTCCCATTATTGGTATCACGGGCAGTAATGGGAAGTCGACCACAACTACCCTTACCGGAAAAATACTGCAGCAGACGCAACGCAAGACATGGGTGGGAGGAAATATTGGAAAATCCCTGCTTTCAGACCTTGAGGAGATACAACCATCTGATATCGTAGTCCTTGAACTTTCCAGTTTTCAGTTGGAGGAACTTCTTAAAACGCAAAAAAGCCCGGATATCAGTGTGGTAACCAATATATCACCCAACCATCTTGACCGGTACCCAGCCATGAACGCGTATATTCAGGCCAAAAAAGGGATTATTGCGCATCAAAAACCAGCAGATTACGCAATCCTCAATTACGATGACCCGGAATTAAGAAGCTGGGCGGAGGGGTGTAAAGGTAACGTTTTATGGTATAGCACAAAGACCACGCTATCAGATGGCGCTTTTATCGATGGCGACTCCCTCGTGCTGTCGGTAAAAGGTAAGACGATAAAAATACCCTGTGTGTCCGGAATTAGAATACCTGGTATACATAACCTGCAAAATATCCTGGCCGCCTCCTGTGCAGCGTATCTTGCGGGTACGAATGAGCGATATATTGAAAATACGGTTACCACCTTCCCCGGATTAGAACACCGTCTGGAATTCGTACGTCAAGTCAGAGGCGTACAGTACTATAATGACTCCAAGGCCACAACGCCAGAATCTGCCATGGCAGCCGTTACTGCATTCCGGGCGCCTGTTATACTCATTGCCGGTGGCTATGATAAGGGAAGCGATTTTGAGGAATTTGCCGGGGCCTGCGCGAGATACGCCAGGGCAGTTATTCTTATCGGGAAAACGGCAAAGAAGATACAGGAACTTATCATCCAGAAAAAGGGAAACAGTGAAATACCAGCAATCTTTACTCTAAATACCTTCAGGGAAGCATTTCAGCAGGCGACCGCTGTGGCAAAATCAGGGGAAGTTATCTTGTTATCTCCTGCCTGCGCCAGTTATGACATGTTCCTGAATTATGAAGAGCGTGGAAGACAATTTAAAGACATGGCCCTGGCCTTATAATATTACCGCATAAAATCTCTTTTTGTAAGTCTTTTAAACCCCACGTCGTCCTCTCTTTAATAGGCGGATTTGGTTGCGGCTAATAACTTGGTTGTATAGAAATTTTCATTTTATTTAAGCGGGTTATCGTGTGTAAGTGACAAATTTTCTAAAGAGAAATCTTTAGAACCAGAACCTTGACAAGATTTGAAACCCCTTAACATCAAATTAGACCGTCGGTGGCTTTTTACAAAGGACTATCATGGTATTACAACTCTTTCTACTATTTGCAGGACTTGCCGGGCTCTATTTTGGGGCTGAATGGCTCGTTGGCGGGGCATCGAGATTCGCCCGATCATTCCAAATCAAACCCGTAGTCATAGGGCTCACCATCGTTGCTTTTGGCACTTCCGCCCCGGAACTCGTCACCAGTTTGACTGCCGGCATAAAGCATATGAATGACATCGCCATAGGGAATATTATTGGAAGTAACATTGCAAATATTGGTCTTATTCTGGGAGTGTCAGCAATCGTCCATCCCCTTACGATTGATATGAAGCTCCTCTATCGTGAAATGCCGATTGTGGTTGGTATCTCATTCCTTTTGTATTTCATGGGATGGGATGGTATTTTAAGCCGAACGGAAGGCGGCATTCTCCTTGGTGGTATTGTAATCTATACATACTATGTTTACCGCGTGGCCTTAAAAGAAGATCGCCTTATTGAGCAGGAGTATGAAGAATTTCTTAAGGCGAAGAATAATAATATCAAAAAGGACATATTCTTAATCCTTATCGGGCTTGGAGCGCTCCTGGGAGGGGCACATTTTCTGGTACATGCTGCAATATATATCGCTAAGATCATAGGAATCAGTGAATTCGTTATTGGTCTTACGGTAATCGCAGTCGGGACTTCTCTCCCGGAACTGGCGACCTCCATGGTTGCTGCCATACGCAAGGAATCCGATATTAGCGTTGGGAATGTGCTGGGAAGCAATATCTTTAATATCCTTGCAGTCCTCGGTATTTCCTCCGTAATTCAACCCTTGTCTGTCAACGCAGTTTCCCTCCGTGTTGATCTGCCGGTCATGCTGTGCTTCAGTATCTTCCTCATCCCTCTTATTACCTGGAAGTTTGTACTTACACGGGGACAAGGGATGGCATTATTAATTGGGTATGGCGTCTATATCTTCTGGTTATTTAACTAATTCCAGACATTTCCTGGCAACCCTTTCCGGTTGTATCTGCGTCATGCAGCGATGATCCTTCGGACAGGTCTTTAAATGACAGGCGAGACAGTCTACATCAGCGCGAATTACCTCTCCTGTTTCCGCTGTCGTATGAGTATAGCGTGGGTCATTTGGTCCCATGAGTGTTACTACCGGCCTCTGAAAGGCAACAGCGATATGCCGTGGTCCTGAGTCAACCGTGATCAATAAGGAACATCGTTTCATGAGCGCTTTCAGGACATCGAGTGAAACAACCTCATGTGTCAGATTGATCAATTTTGACCTTGCTGCCTGCTCGATGTCCGTTGCCAATTTTGACTCATGGGGAGCGCCAATAATAACGATAGTACATTCCCGCTGACTCTTTATGAGATCTGCCGTCTGCGCAAATCCCTCCGCCGTCCAACATTTCGAAGACCCATATGCAGCTCCCGGATTTAATAAAATGAGGGGTAGCCCGTTGTTCAAATGATATTTTTCCCCTATTTCATTTACACGACTCTGCGCCGCTTTGGAAACAAAGAGTTCCAGATCCTTCGACCGTACTTTACAGCCAACTGCAGTGCACAAACGCAGGTAATAGTCTCCCATGTAAGACGGAAGGAAGCGTCCATTTTCAGACAACCGGTGGATTCCATCAGTAAGCAGCCAGGAACGGGCGTCTCTCCGGTACCCGATGCGCCGCTTTACCCCGCCAGACCAAAACATGAGTGCTGAGCTAAAGGAATTAGGAAAGAGAAAGCCCATATCGTACTTTCCGGAACGGATGCGCCGTATCATTGACAGAGAGCGTGACCAGGGGAATGAATGTTCCGTCTCATCCAAAAGGAGGAATTCGTCAAACCAGGGAGTATCTTCAATGAGTTTCAGAACGTAAGGTTTCAAGACCAGCGTTATTTTAGCATCCGGAAAATTTTCCCTGATACAACGGAAGGCAGGGGTTGCCATAACGACATCACCCACCCAATTCGGTGAACGGATGATAATGTTCTGTATGTTGTCTGGTTTATTCAATGAGACTCCGGATAGATGAGAATTCGGAAAGTATCTAAAATTCCATTGCAATCAGATCGGATTTTACTGAACGCCCTCATACGTTGTCAAGCCAGCAGTTGTTTCCGGAGTGTTGCAGGCTAAGGCAGATAGATTTGTGAGACATTTATTACCCGTATTCGAGCCCAGGGCTGATGCAATCTTGCAGATTGCACCAGAACTTTAAATTGGATGAGAGGTATGAATTGTGTATTGTGTATTGCACTAGAATAAGGCGAAATACTGTTCATTGACGCCCGCAATATGGGACATCTGATTAACCGTAAAAACAGGGAGTTGCCTGACGACGACATTGCCCTGATCGCAATCACTTATCACAACTAGCGCGCTTCGGCAAGCTCAGAGCGACAATATGAAATGCCTGCCATGGTGACATTCGACAACCCCGTGGTGATGTGATATAGTAAGCAATGTCAGGCTGAGCCTGTCGAAGCCTTATCAATTCATGACAAACCATGCCCTTAAAAATAAAATGAAAAGCTATTATATTTACATATTGCAGTGCTCGGATGGTAGCTATTACACAGGCGTAACCAATAATGTTGAAAGACGCTTTTATGAACATCAGGAAGGACTTATTGATGGGTGCTATACCCATAATAAAAGACCGTTAAAATTGATGTATGTAAAGGAGTTTTCAGATGTTCGTGAGGCTATAGCACGGGAGAAACAAGTAAAAGGCTGGAGCAGGAAGAAAAAAGAAGCGCTAATAAGAGGAGATTTTGAAAAGCTGATTGAACTGGCGAAAAAGCACCCTTCGACAGGCTCAGGATGACATTCTATAATATCAGGATGATAGGCCCCACACTTTGGAGAACTCCGGGTGACAGGTATCCTGGTGAGCAATGTCAGGCTGAGCTTGTCGAAGCCTTGTCGAAGCCTTACTGAAACCTTATCATAGCGAGCCTGTCCATGGTGAGCTTGTCATGGTGAGCTTGTCATGGTGAGCTTGTCGAACCATGGCAAGGGAACTGAAAGATAGGGTTAAAAACAGCAATGCATTGGGACCGGAAAAAGGCAGGAAGAAAAAATAATGAGTGAGTGGAAAGAATATAAGCTAAAAGATGTATGCCTGAAAATAGGAAGTGGAGCAATTCCAACAGGAGGCAAGAATTCCTATAAATTACAGGGAATTTTTCATATAATAAGCCAGAACGTCCTTGATTTCCAATTTTCCCGCGATGACTTGGCATTTATTGATGATGAGCAAGCGTATGACTTACGTAACGTTACCCTTGAAAAAGATGATATTTTGTAACTATTCAGCGTACATTCGCTCACAAACCCTATGAGTGAACAAAATATTGATTCTGTAATCCCGAAGGGATGTCATTATTATAGCATATCGTTATGCAATGACGGTTAACCCTGTAGGGGTGGCATGGTATCCTTATTTTCTCGATATTTCACCCCTACAGGGTTGAATGTTAGGGTGCGTTTTTCTCTCTCTATAATCATGTCATCCCTTCGGGATTTTCCCGTCTGC
>NZ_MJUW02000063.1 GCF_001753675.2 Candidatus Brocadia sapporoensis
GGTCTTTGGGTATTACCGTTTCGACGTAATCTAAAAACGCTTCGGGAGTAAATCCTATCAGGGGTTTCTGAAATTCATGAAACGGTTTAAATTTCGCCATGTGATTTATTCTCCTCGGTTGGGTATCTTCTGGTAAGGAAAAAAGGGATACGATTGGTTTGTCCGGTACAATGGGTGACTCAATGAAAAGTTTTAACTGCTTGGTGTCGTTTTGATGCGTAGATTTCACTAAGTTTTATTATATCCTTGAACTTCTGTTTCGCAACCGCATTGACCCATTTTTTCTGGTTTCATGAAGAAAATCAGGAAGTTGCATTCTCGGAAAACCTGGTGGCCCCTGACCCCTCACATTATTTACCCGAATTGCATCACGCACCTGATCCAATAGTTTTGGTTTTGGCATAAGAGTTCCTTTTCGTTATAAAAAAATAATTTTATTGCAATAGTTTGGTACTTTAAGGTACTTTGTCGGTAAGATATTCTTGAACCTTATTATATGCCAAAATAGCCGTATAATAAGTTCACTGTATACGTATTATATGTACTAACAGCCGTAAAATAAGACGGCTATTAGTACGGCTAATTCATGTTATACCATAAAAAAAGTAGATGAAAATATATTGGTAAATGGGCAAATATAAATTCACTGAATATTTTGAAAACGAGGTAATTAGGAAGCGTCCATATCTCAGGAAAGGATGGTGTATTCAAGTTATTGAAAATCCGATTAAAGTTGAACCTCAAGAACATAATCGGTTCAGGTTTTGGGGTTCAATATCAGAAATTGGAGGAAAGATATTACGAGTCATTACCCTTGAGGATAAACGAACTATTCATAATGCATTTCCGGACAGGAGTTTTAAGCCATGAAATTAGCATACTATCCCGAAACCGATTCTCTTTATATTGACCTTTCAGAAAAAACAAGTGTTGAAAGCACAGAAATTTCAGAAGGTATAGTGCTTGATTACGACGATGAGGGGAAATTAGTAGGCATTGATATAGACAATGCCAGCAGTAAAGTAAAATTGAAGGAGCTTATTATTAATAGATTGCCATCCGAAATCAAAAAGATTATGGCATAACAAGACATTCCAGTGGACGTGCCACCGCACGCCACTGAATTTTATCGTTGTGCCAGGGGGTAACTTGAATCTTGAGGCCGCGATATTGAAGATCATCAATTCTAAGAAGGGGAAGGCAACGACCAGCGAGATCTACTCTGCGTTGGAAAAAGGAAAGTACTACACTCTTCGAGACAATCAACTCGCGGAAACGATCTATGGAGGGAGGCCGGCCTATTAACATGAAGTGGCAGTTACCTATCAAACTTGTGTCAAAAGGGTCTCCTGAAACGGATTTCGCGTGGCTATTATGCCTTGGAAGTAGAAAGCGGTAAGGCAGGCAAGAGCACATTGAACCGTCTGGAGTTAACGACTGAAGATGCAGGAAAAGAGAGTCGTTATAAGAAGATTGTTTATCAGGGGGAGAAGATAGAGCGATTTTTTATTGATGCATTTTTGAGGTCACACAAGGAGAAGCCGGAGCGAATTGTTTTGGATTTGGATGCAACGGATGATCCGATGCACGGGAATCAGGAGGGTCGTTTTTTTTCATGGATATTATGGGGAGTATTGTTACTTACCCCTGTACATATTTTGTGATGACTCTTTGTTATGTGCGAAATTGAGGACGTCAGGGGCAGATGCAGGCGAAGGGGCAAAAGAGGAGATAGGGCGGATCGTCAATCATATTCGGAGCCAGTGGCCTGAGGTGAAAATTGTTGTGCGTGGAGATTCGGGGTTTACGAGGGAAGAGATCATGAGTTGGTGCGAAGCCAACAAGGCAGACTATCTTTCTGGACTCGCAAGGAATTCCCGATTACAAGAAGAGATACAAGGTGAAATGGAAGAGACAGGAAAACACTATGAGCAGACAGGAAGAGCATCTAGGGTGTATAAAGATTTTTCTATAAAACGCTGAAGAGTTGGTCTCTGGGTCGTCGGGTAGTTGGTAAGGCGGAATATTTAGAGAAGGGGCCAAATCAGCGGTTTGTAGTGACATCACTAAAATCGGAGGAGAAAGATGCCAGGAGTCTTTATGAGCAAGAGTATTGTGCACGGGGGGAGATGGAAAACAGGGTCAAGGAACAGCAGTTACATTTATTTGCCGACCGGACAAGCACAGAGACGATGCGTGCCAATCAACTGAGGCTGTGGTTCTCGTCAGTGGCTTATGTGTTACTCAACAAATTAAGACGGATAGGGCTTTGTTCAACAGAATTCTCACAAGCACAGTGCGTCGGATAGTTTGTGGACGTACTTCTTTCCTCACGAAAGGCGTGGGACCGAGGCGATGAACCATATAGGGATATACTGCCTCAATTTCGGGGGATTCTTTGTCCATGATCACTTGAAGGCGTATTACACCTATACCCAGTGTACGCATGCGCTGTGTAATGCGCACCATCTGAGGGAATTGGAGGGGGTGTGGGAAGAGGATAAAAAGCAGCAGTGGGCGAATGAGATGAAAGCGTTGCTTGAAGAGATAAACCGTGCGGTAAAGGATGCAGGAGGTCTGTTGGAAAGCAGCGAGTCTGAGAAATACCGGAAAAGATACCGAACAATTCTGGAAAACGCAGAAGCTGAAAGTCCTCCCCTGATGAAACGAACCGGAAGGGGAAAAGGGGGCGGTGAGAAGGACAAAGGCGCGGAATCTCTTGGAACGATTACGGGAGTATGAGGGTGATGTGCTGAGGTTTATGGACAACAAAAACGTCCCCTTCACGAATAATCTGGCTGAAAACGATATCAGGATGACGAAGGTTCAGCAGAAGATATCGGGTTGTTTTCGTTCTCTGGACGGGGCAATGATTTTCTGCCGCATTCGTTGTTATCTCTCGGTCTGCCGTAAACAAGGGGTAAATTTGAGCCAGGCATTACAGATGGTATTCCGCGGCGAATTGCCTGATTTTGCCCGCTCGTAACGGTAGTGGATAAAAATACGCTGAATAGTTACCTAAAAATTAACAATAAATGGTCTTGACAAACCCGTCCACTTTAGTGTTCGCACCGAGGACAAGCTTCAGCGCATTTTCAAGTGCCCGGTTTCGGAGGCAATCCCGTCCAGCAATACTCACGTATGGAAGAGCTGAGGGAACCGCACATGACATAACCATAGCGTGGTGCACTACCTCGCGCCTGCGGCGGGTGCTCGGAGACACACGCCGGATGTTAGATACAATTAACCTATTGCACGTATGAAGAATCAATATTTCGGAGATATAAACGATTATGTGAAGTATGGGCTATTGCGGTGTTTTGCAAAGGCCGGCCTTCGGATTGGTGTTTGCTGGATGCTAACCCCTGATGATAAGCGTTCTGACGGCCGCAAGATCAAATACCTCTCCCGTCCCAATGAGTGGGCTGGGCACGACTCACGCTTATTCAACCACCTATCGAAGACTCTTGGTGCCCGCGATGGAAAACACATCCGCCATATAGAAGGACCGATACACATTCCCCATGCACGCTTTTTTGGAGCGCTGGTCACTGATTCTCTGGCTGAACGCATAGCCTGGCGGAAGGACATGTTTGCCGTCCTGGATGGATCGGATCTTCTGTTCTTTGATCCAGACAATGGAATTGAAGTCCCATCGAAAGCCGTTGGACGGAAAGATTCGTCGAAGTACATCTACTGGGAGGAATTGACGGAAAGCTGGAAGCGAGCGAAGTCCCTCCTCGTATTTCAGCACTTTCCGAGAATGAAACGGAATGAGTATATTTCTGCCCGTGTAGAAGAAATGGCCTCCCGGTTGTCGGGCTCATTGGTCATTCCACTACGGTCGCCAAACGTTCTGTTTCTTCTTGCGTTTCGCCCGACGGATAGCACGCAAATTTTAAGTGCCATGGAGTTCATAGAGAAGAACTGGTCTCGTCGCGTCTGGAGGCACAATGGCACCTAACCTTGCAGACGAACGGGTCTGCATGAAAAGCTGCGCAAGCCGCTACTTTTACATTATGCATAGAGATTGCGTATAAGTGTCAAGCAGTTTGCCGCACAAATGAAAGCCATGATTGAAGAAATCAAGGCTAAGGTCGGGAATGGGTGACCCTTCACTCTTCCTAAAAGATAAGGCATTTGCTCGTATCAAACACACTCCAAAATCCCATCTCTCCACCTTACTGCTGGACAAGATAATGAAACCATAAATATCTTGTTGTTCGTAGACTTGCGACATTTACTCTGTTGAATTTTTTATTGTGAATCACTTGTTTTTACCAAAGTGTTGAGCCTATTAAATCTAAATTTTGGTAACTGTTTAGTATTTTGAAAAACCATCGTGAAAAGCTCCGTTAGGAGCGATATGGTTATAGACAACTCCGTCGGAGCGGCATGTTGTTTCTGTGTTTCAGATGTCGCTCCGACGGAGCTAAGATTTTGTATATCGCATTTTTCTATAAATATTTTACCCCTACGGGGCTATCGTTCAATGTACTAAATTGTTGCAAATTTTAAAAAAGTAGTGAAAAAACCCGTAAAATTCGGTGTTGTTCGGTTAGAAATTCGCAGGTACGGTTTTGTCATACCCGAACGCTTTTATCGGGTATCCCGTGAATCCCGAACTTTCTGGATTCCCGCTAAAAACACACGGGAATGACATCTCGAGAGCAATAAAACAAGACGCGTAAATTTCTAACCGGACAACACGGGTAAAATTCGCTATTTTAAATGATGGTCTCCCAATTAGGGCCATTTTGTTCAGCCGAAATTTTTGTCCAACCGTAAGCTGGAAAAAGGGGCCGGGGTGTGTCACAATGCGGCATATGTTTCGTCTCTTACCGTACACATGAAATGCATGGGATATTCCTTTCAAAAAGCTAAACGGTTACGAAAATATTTTAACAAGCGTAAAATTGCCCTGATGCTTTTCAAAAAATGGATGTTTTCAATCAGACATTAAATAGATTTGGCGTTTTCTCCAGGCTGCCCGTGGGCGTTTTTATATTTTAGATTATAAAGATGTTCGAAGAAGGTCTTCACCTCATCAGGCGAGTAAACAAAATAGTCTGCAGTGGTTGTTTCCGATGGATTACCAACAAAGATTGTTAGTTCTTTACCTTTCAAAGAATGAAATACTTCTATATCTGCTTTGTCATCTCCAAGATACACAAGAAGAGCATCGGTTCCAAAATTTAAAGGAAAATAATTTGTTAGTAACCATTGAATAGTAACAGCCTTATTCCACGTTACCGGCGGACGTATCTCATATACCATTTTTCCCGGACTCAGGGATAAGGCATTTCTCTCTATATAAGGTTTTGTAATGCTGTCAAAGGTCTTTGCTATCAGGTCCATGTCACTTGTCTTTTTGACCATACGGTAGTGCAAACTAACGGCGTATCCTTTATCTTCCAAATATATCCCTTCAATATGTCTCAAGGATTTAAAAAGCTGCATATAAACATGCCAGAGGTTGTATCGTGCCTTTTTGGCCTCAGGACTGCAAAACCGTATACCTGGTCCTTCCAATTCTATCCCGTGATTGGCAGCATAGAGTATATTTGGTATATTTATCAATTTTTTTATCTGCCGGAGAGAGCGTCCCGTTACAATTCCAAGAAAGAATGTTTTATTCTGAGAAAATTTTAAAAGAATTTGACGTATCTCTTCTGAAAGAATAGCAAGATCCGGGTGTTCCCGAATAGACGTTAAAGTACCGTCAAAATCGGTCAAAAGGATTATTTTTTTATGTGCCAGGACCAGTTCGTCAATAGTCTGAAGATGGCTGAATGCGTATTTCATTGATGTAATTTAATGAGCTCATTCACAATACTTTGCCCCCAATTGTAGACGTTATGTTCTTGTATATGTCCCCTCATCCGCTGCATTCTTTTTTTCTTTTCATCGGGGGGCAATTCAATGGCGGTCTTTATCGCATCAGCAAAAGTGTCAGTGGCATAAGGATTGATTTGAATACTGCCCGTGAGTTCTTCGGCTGCTCCGGTAAACCGGCTGAGGAGCAATACGCCAGACTCGTCGAAACGAGTGGCAATAAACTCCTTGGCGACCAGATTCATACCATCGTGCAATGAGCTCACGATACAAATATCCGATAAACGGTACAAGGCTTGTACACTTACCCGGTTGAAGTGTGATTTCAGTAACCGGATGGGCGTCCATCTGCCACTGTGGTATTTATGATTTATTTCTACCATGAGATCATATATGGTATCGTTATAGTTGCGGTAGTCGTCGATTTGTATACGACTTATTGTTCCTGCCTGTATAAAGGTAAATCGCCCTTTGTATTCAGGATATCTTTCAAGAAACCGGTCAACAGCCTTGAATCTTTCCGGAATACCTTTGGTGTAATCGACACGATCTAAACCCACGCCTACAATCTGATTCTTTAAACCCAGTTCCTTCTTAATGCGAGCCATTTCATTTTCAACTTCTAAACTTTGCGATTGTATACTAAACTCATCAAAATCGATACTGATAGGAAACGGGCGGACGTGAGTGACTTTGCCTCCTTTTGTCACCGTAAATTTATTATAATCTACCTTTGATTCCAAGTTTCTATCAATAGTGTCGAGGAAGTTATTGCAATGATACTGGACATGGAACCCCAGGAGATCATTTCCCAGGAGACCTTCCAGGATCTCCTGTCCCCAGGGACATATGCGGAATGCCTCCCGGTTTGGCCATGGAATGTGCCAATACTGTGCTACAAGCAGATCAGGCCTGCGTTCCTTTAGCATCTTGGGAAGTAAGGCAAAATGATAATCCTGAATAAATATTAGCGCCTTTTCGTTCCCAATCTCCTCCAGTACAACATCGGCAAATTTCTGATTTACAGATTTATAAACGAGCCAATCCGCCTCATTAAATTTTGGTTTTACATATACAATATGACAGAGAGGCCACAATGCCTCGTTAGAAAAACCGTAATAATACCTTTCCTCCTCCTCATGGGTAAGCCAGACCCTCCGCAATGTATACTGTGGATTATCAGGAGGAACTACAATATGATCTTTGCTGTCTACTACCTCCTTATCCGCGTCACCACTGCCGTATGCAACCCATGTTCCGCCTTCAGCCCGGATAATAGGGTCAAGTGCCGTAACCATACCACTGGCCGGGATAATGTATCTAATCTCCTCACCCGCATAATTGTGTACGTAAGGTTCGCGATTTGAAACAACTACAAGCTTATAGTTTTTCAGCTTATTCGCAATCAGTTCTTTTAGTGAATCTTTTGTATAGGTCATATTATTCTCGCCTCTTAATGAATTGCCGTTTTATCGACGTATAGAAACAGCAGATACTATAAACATTACAGGAGGATTTGTTTATCGGCATTTTAAAGGTAAATGAGATGTCTTGAAATTACTGATTGATAACATTAAGGAAATATTTGAAAACGCCCGGTTAACGCAAATACCAAAAAGAATTCAAATCAGATTTGAAAGACATTCAATTGGCACATCTTTTCCCGTGTATGAGAACGTCATGAAACGTCTTTTACAGTTTTTACGGGGAAGGCAATGCAGTTTAGCGATATCGTTATCCGTAAATAATTTCTCTGCACTTTCGGAAATGGTTATGGATCCCGCACGATATTCTTCGGGCTCAAACCGACCATACCTCAAGGCGATTTCCTTCCGGATCAAACATGAAAAATGCTCGTCCCCCCCATGGATGGTCTTTGATTTTGCCCACTTCAATCCCATTTGCTATCAGGTTATGCCACATCTCATCTGCCTTATTCACTTGAAAGGCCAGAGTCAAACCCCGTCCCAAAGAACTCTTGATTGTTGCACGTTGTTCATTAGCTATACTTATCCGTGCATGAGCAGTTACTTTAAATTCTACAAACCAATCGTTTTCAAACGTTACCGGGAGGCCTAATGTATTCCGATAAAAAGACACCGTTTCTTGCCAGCGGCAACAATATATTATGGTGTTAACAACACGTATTTCCTCTTTCATTTTTCACCGATAAATTGTTTTAGAGTATGTCATAACTGGTACAAAATGTCGCATTTGCTCATGTTAAACCGCAGACGATACGGAAACACTGCTATCTGGCTTTCACACAAAAGCATCATAGGCATCAGAAATACGAACATCATCATTATAAGAAGTATTACAGGAGTTAGAAGGTTGAACGCAAGATTAAAGAGCGGCCTACGTTCATCTTGCATTTAGCCGTTATATCCACAACACAGCAAAGCCGCAATCACCCCCTATCGTTCGACTGATCCTTCGGCAGGCTCAGGATATTGTGCCATGCATGGTGAACCTGTAGAACCATCACGACGAAGTTAAGCGGGGTGAAGGGTGGTGTAAAAAAACTTGCAAATAAAGAAAGATTTTACACAGCGATACTATAACCAAATGAAAATGAAACCGGCAAATAACAATCTGCTTATCATAATGCGGTTTTATGAATGATGCAATTAAATTGTAGGTCTTTAGGTAAAATAGATAGAGAAGGCTGCGTGAAATTCCATGCCCTCCCTGCCTTTTGGCGGATGCACCACATGCATCATGCGGACAAGGTCTTCTCTGTCATCCCTGGTGCGCGGTTTCATCCTTCTGAAATCTCACTCTCCATGAAGATCGGATTTACTGTAATTGCGGTGCTTAGACCTTCAGCGCTGGCGGTTGTCGTTTTTGGGGCCGTGCTGAATACAACGCCTATGCTCATTCACGAAAACGTACATACGCTACGAGGCGTCGGCGGCCATGTGCTACACTAATTCATGGTAACACCTGACTTGCACCGGGTGCGCTAATCGATAAAGGGGTACGAAATCAACAGCAGCCGTGGGTTCAACCTATTTGGTGTGATCGATTGGCAGGCACTTACCTGGTACAGATGCACATGGGTCATGAGGACATGACTGTCAGCCACAGTAACTTCCGGAACACAAGACGCTGCATAAATCCGCCCGGCTTGTTGGTGATGCCCTTTGTCGACAAAATTACAAACTATGCAATAACATACCGCAAACGGGAGAAAGTCTATGAAATCCGTTAGCCTCCTCCATTCGCATTTTGAAATTTCACGTGATGGATTCACCGTACTCATGGTAACATCAAAGTCGGTAACATCCGTCAGCAACAGAAGTGTTTTGCTGAAGTTCTAAAATGCAAAAGCACGCAAAATACAAAGGAAATATGGTAACTTCAATACGACACTGATGACTGACAAAGTAGTTTGACACCCATAGCATATTATGATATTATCAAGAACCTTAATTGTATTTTTCATCTGGAGTAATTCGTAAGATTTCATTAAAAATGGAGAAGGTCTGCATTGACAAAGGAAAAACAGATTGTTGTTGGTTCCAGGGGAAGTAAACTCGCATTAATCCAGACAAACTGGGTTATATCAGAGCTTAAGAAATTAAATCCCGGGTTTGAATTTCATATTGAAAAAATATCTACTAAAGGCGACAAAATTACCGATACCCCTTTATCACGATTAGGGGGGGTCGGTTTGTTTACCAAGGAACTGGAGACGGCGTTGATAAAGGGAAAGATTGATCTTGCTGTTCACAGCGCCAAAGACGTGCCAACAGAGCTGCATGAAGGATTAATGATCGGCGCAACACCCAAGCGTGAAGACCCCCATGATGTCCTGATTAGTAACAACAATGCCAATTTAGATAAGCTGCCTGATGCTGCGCGTATTGGCACAAGCAGCCTTCGAAGAAGGGCGCAACTGCTCGCCTTTCGTCCTGATTTTAAAATATTGGATCTTCGGGGAAATTTGGATACACGTTTAAAAAAACTTGAAACCGATGACCTGGATGCTATTGTCGTTGCTCATGCAGGATTGCGGAGAATGGGTTATACCGGACCCATCAGCCAGATCATACCGTTTGATATTATGCTTCCTGCCGTAGGGCAAGGCTCCCTTTGTATCGAAATTCGCAAGGATGACGCACGGATCAATAAAATCGTTTCATCCCTTGATGACCTGCAAACCAGAATTGCAATAGAAGCGGAACGGGCTCTTCTGGCGAAACTACAAGGCGGGTGCCAGGTTCCTATTGGGGCATACGCACAGATACAAGAGAACAAGGTATTTCTTGAAGCGATCATTTGTACGATGGACGGCGACCATGCCATACAGGACAGAAACAACGGCCCATCTCATCAGGCAGCAAAACTCGGAGAGGACCTTGCGGAAAGAATGCTGGAAAACGGCGGTAAGAGGATCCTCCATGAGATCCGGCAAAAATTCCAGACACGCATTGACCATATGTAAAAATTCTCCTTTGTAAAAGGAAGAAAAGCCTTTGTTCTTGAGAGTATCGGCAAGACGTATTTATACAATCGGAACAAATGCTTCTCCCCCCTTTCGAAACACTAAAACAAAAAAGCCCATGATGTTCTTCATCATGGGCTTTTTTTAATGAAACTGCATTATCTCTTTACAAATATTCTGCTATCACTATTTTGTCAAACTTGCTTTCTCTATGCGTCCTTCACGGCGCAACCTGGCTGCCTCTGACTGGATCTTCGTAAACTCCATCATCATAGGTGCCTGACCCCACCACCAGGATACATCCTGCTGGACGTGTGCGGTGCCTTTATAACCCTGGAGTTTGTACCAGAACCACAACCGGTTGTACATGTTTTCTATATTGGATGGGTTATCCTGTTGTTGCAAGAACATGCCATACACACCCAGAATTGGTCCAACCACCGGAAACTTGCCTTTCAAGGTCTTGAAGGCATTATAAATGGGCTCTCCGAGGAACGCCGGACTCAGTTGTTTTTCAATCCCGTCGCTTAAAGGATAGGGATCCCTGTCTGCAGCACTAGGATAGAGATAACCATCTGCGATCAAGTCTTCAACAATTTTCTGTGCCTTGTCTGCAAGGGTGTGCGCCTGGAACATGAACTCATCCAGTGATTTCAAATAGGTATCGGCAAAACGATCGCTATGGCATTTGGCGCAAACTTCCAGCCAATACGACCTCTTGGCAACATTTTCTTCCGAATAGATATCAATTTTATCTGCAATAATCTTAATTCCGTAAGGATAATCCTTCAGAGAAGAAGTATATTCCAGGTTCTTAGGAGGCACGGTACCCATACGCCAGATACCCTTCATCACCGGATTATGAATAAAACGTCCATGTTTTTCATACATATGGCAGAACTGACATGTCGGGGTACGATAATCCTTTCCTGGTCTAACTTCAGATAATGGCCTGGTGAAATCAAAGTGTTCTTCTTCCTTATGATAGATGACACCATGCTTTGATTCGCCATAGGATTCAGCATCGGGATGATCTGGACCCATATGACAGGTAATACACGCCTCAGGTTGTCTGCCTTCGGCAGCGCTGAACTTATGCCGTGTATGACATACATCGCATTTTTCTGCACCAGAATGGCACAAATCACAGCCATGCTGCCCATATAAATACCCTCTTCGCGCGGCCTCCGCATACCAAGGCACAATCGTATTTGCTTCCCACGACTGGATGTGATTAGGGCGCCCCACTTCCCTCTCACGTAAGAAATCATCGAACTGCGGCCTGTGGCATTCACCGCACACCTCACCGGTAGGCATCCGGATCTGCTTTGTCTTTGTGTCGGCATGGCAATCGAAGCAATGAACTTCATTTAAAATCCTGTTGGTGCGCTTCTCAATTTCTGCCGTCCGTGCAGACAGATAGGGGCTGCTCTTGGGATTCTTGTGACCAGAACTTCTCCAGTCGCTTACAACGCCGGGGGTTGCTTCTTCATGGCATGTTACGCATAAATCCCTTCTTTCCTTTTCAATAAAAATAGAATGATCAAGGTTTTTCATAGGTTCATAGTGCCGGTTCGGCTGCCAGTACATATCCAGCATCTGTGGCTTAAAATAATCCTTAAAAGGACCTGAACCCTCTCTTAACCCAACGTTATCTTTATACGTTGCCCTGTACCAATCGGGCGTTCCCTCATACAGGTCTGGTGGCGTTTCCTTCTTGAGTGGTTGTTCGGCTGCCCACGCCACAGAAGTAAACAGCATCGCAGACAAACACAACCCTATTCCAAATTTTTTCATTTCATTCACCTCCTAGGTATTAGATGCCATTTATTTTTTCGTTCCTTCCGGTTTAACAAGCGACATTACATAATACGTCAAACACCATCTTTGTTCATCGGTAAGTTCCTTAGCAAATGAAGGCATGGGAGTACCGTTCAATCCTGTGGTAAATCTCAGATAAACATCCTGAGCAGAATTTCCCCCTTTAAACTTTCCCGTAGTAAAATCAAAAGGTTTTATCGGGAATCCAAAGTCGTCTTCCTGCTCGGCTGCACTGGGACCGTCCCCACGGCCTTCAACACCATGACACTTCCAGCACTCCAGTTTTTCCTCGTAAATTTTCTTTCCCTCTTCTATCGCCCTTTCAGTAGGTCTAAGAGGCAAACCTACTGTAACTGGTGCATCAGGTTTCCTGACTTCAAATGCCTCAGAAAAACTCTTCAGGACAGGAATTACCGATGCCCGCTGTTCTTCCGTCAAGATATCCCATGGGATCATCGTAGAATTTGGCACCCCATAAGAAACCGTACGGTATATATCCTCATCCGTAGGAAGTGAACCACTCGGAGTCGTTCTGAATTTATACGCACCTCTCGTAAAATCACGTGGTTTAGGAAGCATCGATCTCGCAAGAGGTCCGTCTCCCTTACCCTCCTCGCCATGACAGGGGCTACAATATTTCTTATAGGTATCCTTACCTAAATCTGTAACCTCTGTTGGTATATTAACTGCGCTTACGGTCATTGGCGCTATACTCAACATCAGAGCTGCGCCTGTTACCGCCGTAGCACGCCAAAAGCCAACCTTATCTAATAAGACCTTAGGTTTCATATCGCCTATCCTCCTTTCCGATTGTCACTTTATAAACTCAAATAATTTACGCCAACTAATACAACTATTATTTCATTTCTAATGCTGAGAATAAATAAAATCTATCGTCGTAATTTCTTTGGGATGGATCGTTACCTCCTTTTCTATATTTCCTAACTCTTCATGCCATACCTGGAATTTATGCGTTCCTGGCGGGATATCACAAATTTCAAAATATCCGTTTCTGTCTGTCATATCAAAATACGGGTGCTCAATAACGACAATCCATGCATATGCATGTTTATGAAGATCGCACGTTACCTTGATAATCTCCGGATAATCGAATCTTTTCGAAATTCTCTGTTTGTAGGTAGTGCCCAGATTAAATGGTTGATTCCTTGTTGACCTGGTATGAACGTTATGCATCTGCTCATCGCCATTTAAGATGTCTACAGTAGTTCCTGATACGATTGCAATTGCATGAGGAATGAAACAATCATTTTGCTGATCTATTATTGGACGGATTGCAGGTATTATCTTTTTTTTCCCTTGGGTAATATCCTTAAGAGAAACAACAGCATTTTTTAAACCATTATTTATCTTGCTGAAGATAAGTTTTTCAGAAGCGGTTTTTGAGGCATCTGATAATTCCCAATCACGATAAAGATTTTTTCCCACAGCAGCCGGCACACCCATGTATTTAACATTGCCAATGACAGTGCCACCGTCACGTACTTCTATCTCAGTGTAATTTTTTTCTGTTAATATATCCTTTGAATATATGAAATTACAACAGAAAAATTCAAAAAGGATAATTAGGAAGAGTATCTGTTTCATAAAATTCCATAGAGGTTAATTATAGAAATAATAATGATTCATGACAGATGTCAAAAACTGTTCCTACCTACAATAAAAATATTAAAATGCCAAAATATCTTCTAAGTTATAAGTTTCAGCTATACTTGAATGTTTATAACCTCATGCATTTTTTTGAAGTACATCCTCCGCAAAATTTCACGGATGAAATGATGTTTTCATAATATAATGTTATTTACCAAAACATGAAAGCCCCTTTCTGAGTGGAAGCACTTATCTGCTCAGAGATCGGTGAAGCGGCCCGTCCGTCATGGCAAATATCCCTTTGTCAACGTTCTTCCCGTCGGTAAAAGCAAGGTAACTGTACTTTCCATAATGTGGGATCTTAAATCCGACACTCTTAATTGCATCTGCGCTGAGGGCAGCGAACAGGATAAAACCTTTTGTCCTGTTCTTAACATTTCTGAAACTTACGAGCAGGGCGTCACCTTTCTCCTGGTATCTTACCTTATTAATTACAAACGACCCTTCATCAAGTGAAAAATCTCCTGGTAAATTTTCCATAAGTCTTTTTGTAAGTTTATTTTCTGTCAGCCCACCCAGTATGAATAGGCTTTTTTGACCTATTTCTGCTTCTGTAATCTCGATATCCGGCTTCACAGCGCCCCTATTCGCAGACAGGAACTCTGCAAGATTCTTATAAGCCTCTTGTGAAGAACGTTCACCGCCTGTCGGATATACAATAATCTTTTTATGGTCACCCAATACAGAATCTATGGTTGGAGGAATCTCTTCCAAAGAGAGTCGCCTGAATACCTCATAGTGAGGGTCTATCTTAAGCGAACGCGGTTCAGTTTGAGTCTGAATGCAAACGGACTGTGAAGGTTCCTTTAATTCCACAATCGTATGATAATTTCCTCCCTCAAGCTCCATCTGAACAGGCACAGAGACACGATATACGTTGTCTCTTTGAATGATCTCCATCGTGGTTGTCCAGCCGTTTTTGTCTTTTTTTACCTCCGTTTTACCCAACATCAGAAAGGGAGCGCCATCCCGGTTGATCCATTGCTCAAAAAACCAGGACAAGTCCATTTTGCCAGTATCTTCAAATACACGCCGGATATCTTCCCAACCTGCCTTTTCCCAAATTTTTTCTTTATAAAACCTTCTGAGTGATGTGTAAAACACCTCGTCCCCAACCATCCGCCGGAGCATATGGAATACCATTGCCGTCTTCCCATATCCAATAGCTCTGGTGGCCTGGTCGCTTCTGCCTCTAAAATCTTTTAAGGGAAAATCGTTCTTGTCCGTCACATAATTCGTGTATTTCCTGCAAATGTCTTTACGGTACTCCTCGGCTGAAATGCTATCTTTGAGTTCCTTATAATAATAATCCGCCATATAGGTAGTCAATCCTTCACACCAGTTCCCCTGAGATTCATCCACATAGACCGAATTACCCCACCAATTATGTAAAATCTCGTGGCCCAATGACGTATCCACGATGAAAGGCAATTTAACTACACTATTTCCCAGCAAGGTAAATGAAGGCATTCCGTATCCCGTCTGGAAAAAATTTTCCACAACGGCAAATTTTTTATACGGATAGCGCCCCAGGAGATTTTGATACATATCCAGATAGCGCGCCGCTGCATTCAGATAAGTATCAGCCAAGCCCTGATCTTCCGGAAAAAAGAAGGCATAAACATCGATATCGTGATGCTTGAGCTGAGCTACCTTATATTTCCCGGCCACAAGATAACATTCATCCAATGCATTCCTTTCTTCCCATGCAGCATAGATCTTATCCCCAATCACTTTCCTGCTCACCAGTGCACCGTGCGTTACTGCTTCGTATCCCGCTGGCGTAACAATCGTCACCTGAAAAGCTGCAAGAGAGCCGGTAACATCCGGATACCATGCACATGCAGGGCTCAAATAAACCCCCTCTTCACTAATAGTCCCCGCTGTCTTACCAACATCCTCCAATTCTAATGATGCAGGTTTTTCAAAAATATACCCTTCATATTCAATGTCAAAAACTATCTCATTTGATTTCCTTAAATCTGGTGGAATCAGAATTTCCATCAACCCGACATGGCCGAAAGCACTATTTTGTAAAGCGCCATCTGATCTGCCGCTCAGCATCTGAAAATCGACCTTTTTACCAAAGATGCTGACAGAAGCTACCTGGAATGATTTGTTTATCAGACACGAAAACCTTTCTTCATTCTTGCCTGATACTCTCATGTGATCAACAGCCTTAAGCTTGTGCTCCTTCAAAAAGAGTTCGATCTCCAGACTATGGCTTAGAATACGATTCTCTCGAGTCTCTTCAGCGCATACATCGGATAGATTTGCAATTGCTAAAATACACAAAAAAGATATTCCGTACATAACCGAACCTGTCATTTTCATAAATTATTCCTTTAAAAACACACAAAATTAACCAGATGAAGTTTGCCCTGTTAAAAATTAGCATCTCTTGTTTCATTGCTCCCGAGATGTCATTCCCGCACGGTTTTAGCGAAAATCCAGGAAATTCAAGATTCACTTGATACCCGACAAGGACGTCCGGGAACGACAAAAACTGTATATACAAATTTCTAACCGGACAATGTTGTTTCAGATACCGTTTGCCCAGATTAAAAAAATTACCGTAAACGTATTAATTACGTACCTGAACGAAAACACATACTTTTGTCATTTCGTCCGAAGGGATAAATCTTCAAACCCTATGATTTCAATCCTCAAAAGATTTCTCACTCCATTCGAAATGACATTTTTGGTAGTTTTCATTCAGACACTACTCAAGCTGCCTTTGGCAGCGACTTCATAGCTCCGCTCTTTCTAGAGGGGACTCAAAAGATTGAAATTCCTCATCATTTAATCAGATTAATACAAAGCGTCATGGTAAGCAACAACGAAAAAATTCTCTCTTTTGAAATTGTTTCATCGTCCCCCCCTTGCACCAACAACCCCCGTTTAAAATTTTCACGATTCGAATGAATAGGAAGAGGCTAAACCAAAAATGGAAACCCGCTGGTCAACCCTGGCAGGGTTAATCATTTGTGATTTTTACTCAGCATTGTCCGGTTAGGAAATTGCGTAATACAGGTATCAAGAAAAACGAGAAA
>NZ_MJUW02000065.1 GCF_001753675.2 Candidatus Brocadia sapporoensis
TCTACAGGGTTAACCGTCATTGCATAACGATATGCTATAATAATGACATCCCTTCGGGATTACAGAATCAATATTTTGTTCACTCATAGTATTTGTGAGCGAAAGTACGCTGAATAGTTACAGA
This sequence comes from Candidatus Brocadia sapporoensis, assembly GCF_001753675.2. Taxonomy (GTDB): domain Bacteria; phylum Planctomycetota; class Brocadiia; order Brocadiales; family Brocadiaceae; genus Brocadia; species Brocadia sapporoensis. Next base: position 125 of record NZ_MJUW02000065.1, read on the forward strand.
TTTTCTTATTATAAAAATCATAAAATTCGTATTGATGTATAAATGGAAGAAAGTAATATAGATGAGATGTAAAACCTGTAAGGAGAAAATTGTGTTACATATCAAGTCCTACTTTCGCGTTGGCCGTACCCTTGCTTTGTGGTCATGGCCATCGCGGATTACAGCAATCGTCAGCATTTTAATTGCCCTTTATGCAGGAATCGGCTTTTTGGCATTACCGCCGCTGGTAAAGACCCGGTTGATAAAGACACTTTCGGAGCGTACCGGACGCAACGTTGAACTCAATAGACTGCGCATCAATCCATTTTCGCTGTCAACTACCCTACAAAAACTTTCGATCTATGATCCCGATGGCAGCCGGTTCATTGGTTTCGATGAGCTCTACATCAATTTTCAGACAAGTTCCCTGTTTCGCTGGACATATACCTTTGCCCAGCTTCGGCTGACGGCTCCCTATATATGCGTTAAGATACGAAAGGACAAAACATTCAATTTTCAGGACCTTTTGCCATCCACGAACGATAAGAGCAAGACACAACAGCGATCTTTGGTGCCGCTTCTGATCCAACGTCTTATCATCGATCACGGACAAACCATCTTCGAGGACTATAGCCGGACAACTCCTTTCAGGGAAGAGATAAATGATGTAAGCATCTCATTCCAGAATTTTACGACTCGACCTAACCGTGAAGGACTGTATGAATTCGAAGCCATCACAGGCCATGGTGAAGCGCTGAAATATCGCGGTAATATCAGTATGTCACCACTGTACTCAAAAGGCAGGCTGGAGCTTTCCGGAATTAAGCTGAGGAGTCTGTGGTCCTATCTGCAGGATCAGCTTAATTTTAAAATAACACGTGGTGAATTGGATATCAGCGGAGATTACGAATTCGATGCTACCGGTGAAACACCGGATATTCTGGTACAACAGGGTAAGATAGACGTTCGTTCTCTTACCGTTGCTGAGAAGGGGAGCGATGAGGAAATTATTGCCTTGCCGCACCTTATTATGAGTGGCACCGACATTGATTTCAGGAAAAAAAGTGTAAAAGTAAATCATGTTCAAAGTGGTTCAACTACAATTAATGCGGTGCGGGATGAAGATGGAAGTATGAATCTTTTTGCCCTGTTTCGGCCAAAACCTGGTAAAGAGGAAGATAAGACACTACCGTCAGATCCAAATCCATCTACTGGCTGGGTTTTCAGCATCGGTAAAATTGAGATCGCAGATTATGCACTTCATATGAAAGACCATAGCACAAAACCTGTGGCAAATCTTGATTTATCCCCGATCAATATGAAACTGGAAGATGTTCAGATTGGCGCACCTGGTCTGGCACGCATTGAATTAGAGGCGGGTTTCAATCAGACAGGCATGATTACCATCGCCGGAAATGGAGCAATAGACCATCCTGCAGTTGATTTAAATGTAGAACTCTCCAAAGTGCTGATCAAGCCATTTCAACCTTATTGTGAACGATATGTCAGGCTTGTAATTGAGGATGGCGCGGTAACAACGAACGGTCACATCAACTATTCACAAGCCGGCGGTTCACCAGACATCCATTTTCAAGGCGATATTGCAATTGAATCCGCCCGCATCACGGACCCCGTCCTTGCCGGGGATATTCTTCGGTGTGAACGCCTTGATTTACAGCAGGTACAATACCAAAACAGTCCGGACTTGCTTACGATCAATGAAATTATCGCCCGCGGTCTCTATACCGATATTATTATTGGCCCTGATCGTACAGCCAATGTACAACATATCCTTGTGAGCGCAGAACCATTGCCGGAAAAATCGGAGAGCCGGGGGACCGCAGCCCACCGGTTGTCCGTACAGATTGGCCAGGTAAGCGTAACAGACAGTTCCATGAACTTTGCAGATCATTCTCTCACACCCCGTTTTGCTACGGGTATTCAGGACCTGAATGGTACGATAAAGGGTCTCTCGTCGGAACAGCTTGCACGCGCCGAAATCAATTTGAAAGGTTATGTCGACAAATATGCCCCTGTTACTATTCAGGGAAAGATTAACCCGCTCAGCGACCAGGCTTTTACTGACATTAACATGAATTTCCAGGGGATTGAACTAACAACATTCTCTTCCTATTCAGGGAAATTTGCCGGGTATAAAATAGAAAAAGGAAAACTTACCCTTGGATTGCATTATAAGCTTTCTGAAAAAATTTTGATCGGCGAAAACCATATCGTTATGGACCAGTTTACTCTTGGCGAAAAGGTGGACGGCCCGGATGTCACGAAATTGCCCGTCCGGCTTGCAATTGCTATACTCAAGGATTCCCGGGGCATAATCGATATCAATCTCCCGGTGCGTGGCGATTTAAATGATCCCAAGTTTCGTTTTGGCCCTTTGATTCTTAAAACATTAGTTAATCTTATCGTTAAGGCTGCAACAGCTCCGTTTAAAATGCTTGGGGCTTTGGTGGGAAGTGAAGGTGAGGAATTGAGCTTTGTAAGTTTTGCCCCCGGTTCCGATTCCCTGAGCCAGGAGCAGCAGGCAAAACTCTCCCGGCTTGCAAAAGCGCTTGCCAACAGGCCGCAACTCAGGCTTGATTTACGCGGTACGGCTGTGGAGGCTGCCGACCGTCAGGCCATTGCGGAGCAGGCGATTATGGCAGGCATTCGCGCACAAAAGGATGCCGCATCTGAAGGTACTCTTACCGAAGAAGAGCAAAAACGTCTGCACAAGCTCTACCGCGAGACGTTTAAAAAAGACGATCCCCGCGATTTGGTATCGCCAACTGATGCGCAAGGTATAAAGCTACCCCGGGACGTATATAAGGCTGCGGTAGCAGAAGCAGCCAGAAAACGGCTGATTGAGAAATACCCGGTATCTGAAGATGATCTGCGTACACTTGCGCGTAAACGCGCAGAATCCATTAAAGATTTTATGGTTCATCAGGGTGGAATAGCAGAACCTCGTGTCTTCCTCCTTGACGTTAACACAAAGGCATCGGCATTAAATGGCGAGATCCGGATGCCACTGGCGCTGGATGCACATTAACGTTTTGGATAACATGAGACTATGGAATGTCCCGGACGCCTGGAGTCCTAACGAACCATGCTTCAGGCATTCAGGATTACCTCCGTATGAAATCAGAATGTGCTTGACACAGAGTGTAACAGGCATATAATTTATAAGAACGTAACACTAACAAATCGAGGAATAATATGTCCAGCTTAGTAAGATTCGGCGTCTCTCTGGAGAAGGAACTGCTCAAGAGATTTGATGCGTGCATAAAAGAAAAAAACTACACCAACCGCTCTGAAGCGATACGTGACCTTATTCGTGATGATTTAGTGAAAAAGGAATGGCAGGAGGATAAAGAGGTGGCTGGCTCAATTACCCTTGTTTACAACCATCACAAAAGAGAGCTGGTTAATCTTCTTATCGATATTCAACATGACTACCACAATACGATCCTATCAACTCAGCATATCCATCTGGATGATGACAATTGCCTGGAGATTATCGTGATAAAAGGGATGCCGAAGAAAATCAAAGAATTATACGGAAAATTAAAATCGACTAAAGGAGTAAAACACGGGGGATTTGCCATGGCAACAACAGGGAAGGAGATTATATGAACCTGAGGGGTAAGTGTGTCGGCAGATTTTTCCCGTGGAAGTTTTTCCGTGCACATTAGCGACGGTGTTCTCTCCCCCTATATTATTGGAATTGGGTGGGCAATTGCAATTCCAGCATTGACCGTGTCTGTCCGTCGCCTGCGCACAGATCAGGTAGGCGCTTACGGCGTGGTTGCAGCGGCTTTTTTTGCAGGTTCAACGATTCATATCCCTGTAGGACCGTTCAGTATGCATCTTGTGCTCAGTGGCATGGTTGGACTGCTGTTTGGCTGGGAAGCACTAACTATTGTGACGGTAGGACTTTTATTGCAGGCGCTCCTGATTAGTTACGGCGGTCTGACCGTTTTGGGAGTTAATGTGGTTATCATGGCCCTGCCGGGCGCCATTATGGGGGTGATCGGACGACATTGGATAAAGCATGCCTCTCCCAAAAGACGTCCATGGATCGGGTCACTTATTGGCGGAAGTACCATAATGATTTCGGCGATTTTGCTTTATGTGACGTTATCTACAACAAACACTGCCCTAATACCTCTCGCTAAATTAGTATTTGTTGGACATATCCCAGTCGCAATCGTGGAAGCTGTCATCAGTTATTGGCTTGTGCATTTTCTTCAAAAAGTAAAACCAGAGTTATTGGGGGTTTCATCATGACTCAGATTTTCAAATCAGATCACAGGCAAACAAGTTTATTCGTGCAACCCTTTAACAATACCATTCTTAAGATTATAAATATCTTCATTACCCTCTTGTTCTTTCCCGCTCTGGTATATGCCCATGGACTTTTCGTATCCTCTGACGGAAAAAAGCTGCATGCCAGCTTCGACGATCAGTCACCCGCCTCTGGCGCTGTTGTAAGTGTTGTGGGTGAAGATGGTATTGTGATTATCAGGGATACCTTGGACGAAAAAGGGACTTGGGTATTGCCAAAAGACGTTGATGGCGTTCCCAAATTGGTAATTGTCGAAGCGCCGGGCGGACACCTTACGCGGATCGCATGGAGTGAAGTTTCACGAGGAACTTCAAAGAGATTCTTTGATTATTTCAGCATCCGTATTGCAATGGGAATTGTCATTCTTTTGGGAAGCGGCATTATCTTGAAACGACTGTTGAATCTAAAATCCAAAATCTGAAATCTGCAATGAGTATAACTCCGCCTTCAACTCGTCCGGGAACAATATTAATTATGTCGGTTTTCATTGGGCTCGGGCTGCTTGACAATCTTCTCAATCTTTTTATCTGCTTGGTGATTATTAACCTGTTTGCATTGTTAGTCGTAAGAAGTATGTTTATTACGGCATGGCGTTGCAAAGGGATATTGGTCTTTTTTGTTCTGACGGGCGCAACCTTGCTTTGGACAAAGGAGGGGCGTTCTCTTGCTCCTGCCCTGATAACGAAGATGTTGGTCATGTGGTTATGGAGTACGTTCTGGATTACCTGGGTTGGGTTCGAGCGCATTTTGCTTACTTTTGAAAAGTTAAAGATTCCACCGGTTTTAGTCCATATCATAGCTTTTACGGCACGATTTTTACCGATCTTATCGGAACGGTTAAAGATGATGCTTGCCGCACAGGCCTCACGTGGGGCGAAAAAGGGGGTGCATCCACTCCATCTTTATAACCTGGCTGGCGGGATTGGCTGTCTGCTGGTATCGAGTTTTGAACAGGCTGAAAATGTGGAACGGGCTATGCAATCCCGCGGATTTTCCGGCAGGTATCCTCTCCTTGTTGAAGATAATGATGTTGTTGCAGTGCCTTACGGAAGTTTGACATTTCTTTTCCTCTTTACAAGTATTGTGTGGTTTGGAGTCATATACAATGTCCTGTGTAATTCGTGCCCGCCAGGTATCCTTTCGCTATCAAAATGGTGACCTGGCGCTATCTGATCTCTCGTTATCCGTTCATCAGCAGGAAAAAGTTGGGGTAATCGGGCCAAGCGGGGCGGGTAAAACTACCTTCTTCTGGCATCTGAACGGCCTGCTGAAACCCCATTCTGGATGCATAGAAGTGCTTGACCGTCCTCTCGCTGAGCATAAGAATATTAATGAAGTCAGACGTCATGTGGCGCTGACGTTTCAGCAGGTAAACGACCAGCTCTTCTGTTCTTCTGTGTGGGATGAAATTTCCTTCGGTCCGAGAAATCTGGGATGGCAGAAACAAAGGATACAAGAAACGGTTGAAAGATGGCTGGCCTATTTTGATCTGAACGAGGTAAGCCGTCGGCCTCCTCATCACTTATCGGGCGGGCAGAAGCGGAGTGTTGCTTTGGCCGCTGCCATGGCCATGGAACCGCAGTTGCTGATTCTCGATGAACCGGCAAACGATCTTGACCACAGAAACCGGCGCAGATTGATTACCTATCTGAAAGGTCTGCCAATAGCCATCATGGTGGCCTCTCATGACTTATATCTGATTTCTGAGGTAACACAGCGCTGCGTGCTAATGGACAAGGGAAGGATTGTGGCGGACAGATCAACCGGGGAACTGGTCAGTGATGAAGCTACATTACAGCAATATGGTATGGAAGCGCTGAGAGGCTGGAAGAGCCAGGGCGTTGTTACCGGTTCAATCTCAAAAGAGACAAATTGAAAATCTACCGGTGCAAAAGCGACGGGTATTGCTGGTTTCAACCGCAAAACAGCCCTCCTGTCTGCCTCTACCCTGCAGATCAGCTAAAGATGTATTCCGGTGTCGAAGGGGTGAAGTAGATGTCTGCGTATTCTATTCCTGTCGCCAGACACTCAATCCATTCTTTGAATTGGATATCCTATTAAGTTAAATCTCCGGTTGCAGACAGGGTGGCATGGACAAACATGTTTGTCCATGTTATCTGAACACGCACGGATTGGGAACAAATCACACGGACAAACAAGTTTGTCCGTGCCACCCGGTAACACGCTTAAATAAAAAAAATCTGATACAGTTCAATTAAACCTTCAGAGACTGGGTAACAATCCTCATCGCTCCGAAATCTCTGCCTCAGCCAGGAGTCTTCGTCCGATCAGGATGTGACTTGTGCTGCAGGCGTAAATGCAACGGTCAGTCACAGCAAGTATGAGCACTTCAGACAGATCAGACAAAGATGTGTTCTGGCATCGAAGAGGTAAAGCAGATGTCTGCATAATCTATTCCTGCCGCCAGACACTCAATCCATTCTTTGAATTGGATATCCTATTAAGTTAAATCTCCGGTTGCAGACAGGGTGGCATGGACAAACATGTTTGTCCATGTTATCTGAACACGCACGGATTGGGAACAAATCACACGGACAAACAAGTTTGTCCGTGCCACCCGGTAACACGCTTAAATAAAAAAAATCTGATACAGTTCAATTAAACCTTCAGAGACTGGGTAACAATCCTCATCGCTCCGAAATCTCTGCCTCAGCCAGGAGTCTTCGTCCGATCAGGATGTGACTTGTGCTGCAGGCGTAAAGGAACGGTCAATCGCTGCTGGAATGACCACTTCAGATACGGCACCATCACCGGTTTGACAAGTGCCGCCGTGAAAAAGGTAAAGGCAAATATACACACCCTCCAAAATTCTATTCCCAGCAAGCTTGGATTGACAAACATATCTATTGTTAAGATACACAATATGTAGTAGAATGCCGCCTCATACGGAGGACTGTAACCATTTTAGAAAAATAATCGTAGCGTCTTTCCTCAGAAAAAGAGTAACTGCATTTACCGATCTGGCAATCAAGAGGTTATTTATGGTTAAAGGGCCGTATACTCATACCGATAATTCACAAGATCAGAAATATTTTTTAGGGTCACCCGAAAGATTCGGTCAGCCAGGACAAAATGTTTGTTAATAAATTCAGTACCGTGGATTTGGTTTATTCGGCGGGTTTGTGGTCTGATATGAGGGATCGTCTAAGATGACAGAATATTATGCACATAGTTTTGAAGGAAAGCCTGTTGATGAATGGCATCGCTTGGAGAAACATCTTGTCGACACGGCTAATCTCGCCAAAAAGTTTGCCGATGAATTCGGTTCAGGCGACTGGGCTTATCTGGCCGGGTTGTGGCATGATTTTGGCAAGTATTCGGAAGATTTTCAGAAGATGCTCCTTACCTCTGCGGAGGCATATATAGAAACGAAGCTCGGCAAAGTGGATCATTCAACAGCAGGGGCAATCCATGCAGTTGAGAAATTTAACAAAGCTGGACGCATTTTCAGCTATCTTATCGCAGGGCATCATGCTGGACTTGCCGATTGGTTAACGGATACTGCCGGAAGAAAAAGCCTCGAACATCGCCTTCAGAATGTAAAACTTCTCAAAGACCTGCCTCTTTCAAATGTCCCTCACAGTATCATTGAACAAATTCTGCCAAAACAAAAGTTCATGACAAAAGGAGGACATGCATTATGGATAAGGATGTTGTATTCCTGTCTTGTTGACGCGGACTTCCTTGACACAGAGGCATTTCTTGAGTCGGAAAAAGCAAAGACACGAAAAGACTATCCTTCATTGAACAAACTTTTGCCGCTCTTTGAATCTTATATGGTTGATAAACAGGCAAAGGCTAATAATACTTTTGTTAACAAGCAGAGAGCAGGGATTCTCAGGCAATGTATAGAAAAGTCGTCTCATAAGCCAGCGATATTTACCTTGACAGTTCCTACAGGCGGAGGCAAGACGCTTTCCTCAATGGCATTTGCGCTGAATCATGCCGTGAAACACAATAAGAAGCGAATAATTTATGTCATTCCCTATACCAGCATTATTGAGCAGACAGCAGAGCAGTTCAGGGAAATATTCAATGATGCCGTTGTTGAGCACCATAGTAACGTTGATGTTTCGGACGAAAGCAGAGAGACCGTAAAAAGCAGGCTGGCATGTGAAAATTGGGACGCCACGGTTATTGTCACAACCTCAGTTCAATTTTTCGAGTCGCTCTTTTCAAACCGCTCGAGTCGATGCCGCAAGCTCCATAATATCGTAAACAGTGTCGTGGTTTTAGACGAAGTGCAGCTTTTGCCTCCCGAATATCTTAATCCCCTTCTCCGTGTAATGAAAGAACTGAATCAAAATTACAAAGTCACATTTATTCTCAGCACAGCGACCCAGCCTGCATTTACACTGCACAAGTCTGTTGATTACCAGTTTGAAGGACTGGCGGATGCCATAGAGATTATTCAGAATCCTCTGTTGCTTCATAAGATCTTCAAGCGTGTAGAAGTTCATATTCCGGACGATCTCTTGACACCGATTACCTGGGAAGACCTTACGTCAGAGCTTGCACAACATCCGTCTGTCTTATGCATCGTTAACCGTCGTGATGATTGCCGAACCGTGTATGATATGATGCCTGGAAAAGGGGAAGACACATTCCATCTCTCCGCTCTTATGTGTGGTGAACATCGTTCAAAAGTTATTGGCCAAATCAAACAGAGACTTAAAGACAAGATGCCTACTCGCGTCATAAGCACACAGCTTGTAGAGGCCGGAGTTGATTTTGATTTTCCCATCGTATATCGCGCCATTGCAGGGCTTGACTCAATTGCTCAGGCTGCCGGCAGATGCAACCGTGAAGGACGTCTTGAGAAAGGTAAGGTTTTCGTCTTTACTCCTCCAAGTAAAATTCCAGCAGGATACCTGAGACAGGCTGCCGAAATAGGACGGAGGCTGCTTGCTGATAAAAGTGAGGATGTGCTTTCGCCCGATAGATTTGAGAGGTTCTTTAAAGAACTGTACTGGCTTCAAGGAAATAATCTTGATAAATACAACATTTTGAAAGATCTTGCTCCTGATGGAGAACTCCGCTTTAGCTTTCTTTCAGCGGCATGGAAATTTAAGCTGATTGATGAATCACAGTATGCGCCAGTGATTGTCCGCTATGAAGAGGGTTCACAATTAATAGAAATGCTGAAAAGACTCGGTCCAGAAAAATGGCTGATGCGGAAGCTTCAAAGATACGTTGTAAATTTACCTAAATATGTTCATGCAAAGCTTTATAAAGAATGCGCTATTATCGAGGCATATCCTGGTATTTTTGTTCAGGAAGGCGGGGTAATGTATCATCCAGAACTCGGCTTCTGTCCTGACAAATCCATGATTTACGAGCCAGATGATTTAATGTGTTAGCAGTCCCCCTCTAAAAAGAGAGGATCAAGGGAAATTTTATAAACGAAAGGAGGGTTAATGAGAGATTCACCTGTCAAAAGCAATGGGTTTCGTTTGAAAGTGTGGGGCAGGAATGCCTGCTTCACGAGACCGGAGATGAAGGTAGAACGTGTCTCGTATGATGTAATAACACCGTCTGCTGCACGCGGAGTGCTTGAAGCAATTCTGTGGAAGCCTGCCATCCGCTGGAAGGTTACACAGATTGATGTTCTGTACCCGATAAAGTGGGAGTCGGTGCGCCGCAACGAGGTCGGTTCTGTAATGTCACCAAGAACAAAGGGACTATTTATTGAAGACCAGCGTCAACAGCGCGCCGGATTGTTACTGAGGGACGTTGCATATACTATTCACGCACATTTTGAAATAACGGATAAGGCTGGCGCAGAGGACACGGTTGTAAAGTTTACAGAGATATTTCTTCGCCGTGCAGAAAAGGGACAGTGCTTTCACCGTCCGTATCTGGGATGCAGGGAATTTCCGGCAGAGTTTGAGGTGTTTTCAAACGGCAAGACGCTGCCTGAGGCAATTCCAGAAACCCGTGACCTCGGCTGGATGCTTTACGACATACAGCACGACTCTGCCAATAACAACAGAACTCCCCATTTCTGCAATGACAATTGCCGTCCATCATTCTTCCGGGCAGGTCTCAACAAAGGTCGCATGCTTATTGATGAAAAGGAGGTGAGATCATGATATTGCAAGCATTGGCGAAGTATTATGAAAGGATTCCGGATGTGGAAGATGAAGGCTTTCAAAAACAAGAAATCCCCTTTATTGTTGTTTTGAATAGACAGGGAAATTTTCTAAGCATGGTCGATACACGTAGCGGTGACGGTAAAAAGAAGACTGCACGATCATTTATGGTTCCGAAAGCTGTAAAAAGAAGCAGCGGAATTGCTGCTAATCTTCTATGGGATACCCCTGCATATATCTTCGGAAAACCAAAGCCTGATAAAAAAAAGGACATGGAAAACCTGTTCCAAAGAGCGAAAGAACAACAAAAAAGTTTTCTCGACAAAATCGTTGAAATATTTACTGATAGCCCACCAGATGAAGGAGTTGCTGCTGTTATTCATTTTCTTAAACAGAAAAATTATGACAAGCTCTTTTCACATCCTCAATGGCAAGAAATTGAGGAAAGCGGTGCAAATGTGACATTTCAACTTGAGGGAGAAACGGAACTTATCTGTCAGCATAAGGTAGTTAAGGATGCGATCGCTTCAACAACCACAATCGTTAGCGACGACCAATGCGTCTGTCTTATCTCCGGCAATAAAGATTCTCCCGCTCGACTTCATACAGCAATAAAGGGTGTATGGGGATCGCAATCTTCGGGAGCAAACGTAGTCTCCTTTAATCTCCCGGCCTTCAACTCTTTTGGCAAAGAGCAAGGGTATAATGCACCAGTTGGCAGGAAAATCGAATTTGCCTATACAACTGCATTAAATACGCTACTTGTAAGAGGATCAAGGCAAAGGATTCAGGTTGGTGATGCAAGTACGGTCTTCTGGGCGGAGAAGAGACATGGAATTGAAGATTGGTTTGCAGACATTTTTGGTGAACCGGCAATAAAGGATTCTGATCAGGACAACGCAGCCATTAAGGCATTATTTAAATCTCCCGAAACCGGGGCAAAGCCAGTTCTCGATAACAGTATAAAATTCTATGTTCTGGGCTTATCACCTAACGCATCACGGATAGCAATCAGATTTTGGTATGCAGGGACAATAGCTGAGGTGGAAGAAAATATCAGGCAGCATTTTACGGATATTGCCATTGACCGCGCTCCCCACCAGCCTGAGTATCTGTCTCTCTTCCGCCTCCTTGTATCAACTGCTGTGCAAGGAAAATCAGACAATATCCAGCCCAACCTTGCAGGTGATTTTATGAAGGCAATACTTTCATGGACACCGTATCCCAATACACTCTTATCTTCAGCTATAAGGAGGACAAAGGCTGAACAGGAAGTAACGTATCAGCGAGCATCTTTGATAAAAGCCGTACTTGTCAGAAAAGCACGATATAAAAATGAAAAGGAGGAAATTCGTATGGCATTAGACACAAGCAACACCAACACTGGGTATCTGCTGGGCAGGCTCTTTGCAACCCTCGAAAAGATTCAGGAGGAGGCAAGTCCTGGAATAAATGCAACCATCCGTGACAGATTTTACAGTTCCGCTTCAAGCACACCGGTAACGGTCTTTTCGCACTTGATGAAATTAAAAAACCACCACATTGCAAAGCTTGAAAATAAAGGACGTGCCGTTAACTTTGAGAAACTTCTTGGAGAAATCGTTGATGACGTTAAAGACTTTCCTGCCCATCTCAGCCTCGATGATCAGGGGCGTTTTGCTGTCGGATACTATCACCAGAGGCAGGATTTTTTCAAAAAGAGAGATAACAACTAACAACTTCAAATTTAAGGAGGAATAGAAAATGAACGATCCAATCAACAACCGCTATGACTTTGTATTATTTTTTGATGTCAAAGACGGTAACCCAAACGGAGACCCCGATGCAGGCAATCTTCCTCGTGTTGACCCCGAAACAGGACATGGGCTTGTTACCGATGTGTGTATAAAGCGCAAGGTGAGGAACTATGTGCAACTCGAAAAAGGGGGTACAAATGGATATGATATTTTTATAAAAGAAAGAGCAATACTTAACAAATATATTAGAGAAGGATATGAGGCATTAGGTATTAATCTTAATGAACCACCTATAGATAAAAAAGATGGAGAGAAGCGTAAGACCAAAGGCGGAGCTCAAGGTGGAGAAATTGAGAAAGGAAGGCAGTATATGTGTCGGACTTACTATGATATTAGAACTTTTGGAGCCGTTCTGAGTACAGGTGCAAATGCTGGACAGGTTAGAGGTCCGATACAAATAACTTTTGCTCGCTCTGTTGATCAAGTAGTTCCCCTTGAACATTCGTTGACTGTTTGTGCCGCTCGTTCTGAGGATAAGTCAATCGAAGAACAAATTGGCATTCAAGGTAGAAAATTTACCATCCCTTACGGTCTCTATCGCAGTCATGGTTTTATCTCTGCTCCATTTGCAGCACAGACAGGATTCAATCAAAATGACTTGGACTTATTCTGGAAGGCGCTCGTTGATATGTTTGAGCATGACCGCTCGGCAGCACGCGGACAGATGGCAACCAGAAAGCTGATAGTCTTTAAGCACGAATCTGCAATGGGCAATGCCTCAGCACACAAGCTGTTTGATTTGGTTAAAGCAGAGGCAACGACCAATCCTGTGAGGGATTTTAGTAATTACACAATTACCGTCCCAACTCAAAGCGAAGTCGATGAAATAGCTGGCAAGAGTGAAAATAATGTAAGCAAAGTGGCTATAGAGGTTAAACTTTAAAAGAGGCAACACACTATGACTGACTCAAAGGACTTTTCCCAGCTTATCCCACCCCACGGCGGGTACCGCAATCTGAAATCTTATCAGACTGCGGAAATCGTCTATGATGGTACTGTGGTATTTTGCGGCCGCTTCATAGACATAAAGTCGCGGACGCATGATCAGATGGTGCAGGCTGCTCGAAGCGGCGTTCAGAACGTTGCAGAAGGGAGCATGGCCTCTGCAACTTCAAAAAAGATGGAGTTGAAACTGACAGGCGTTGCACGCGCAAGCCTCGAAGAATTGCTGCTGGATTATCAGGCGTTTCTTCGCCAAAAGGGACTGCGCCTCTGGGCTAAGGATTCACCCGAGGCGCTGGCAGTGAGGAAGAAATATCAGTCTGACAGGTCAGACCTGTCGGACAAGTCTGATCCTTATTTTTTAAAAACTGCTTCGCCTGAGGTTGCGGCGAACACGCTGATTTGCCTGATCAATCAGGCAAGTTATCTTCTTGGACGGCAGCTTAAGAGCCTTGGACAACAGTTTTTGAAGGAAGGCGGCTTTACGGAAAGACTCTATCGTACGCGCTCACAAATGCGTAATGAGGGAAAGAAGTCTTGAATTATTCTGAGGATGATTTAATCCAACTCTCTTCCTTACAGCACTTTGTGTTCTGCGAAAGGCAGTGCGCCCTGATTCACATTGAGCAACTCTGGAGCGAGAATCTCTTTACTGCCGAGGGCAGGATTATGCATGACAAGGTTGACACGGCAAACCGTGAAGTGAGGGGGAAGGTGCGCATTGATTACGGCGTGCCGCTGCGCTCACTCAGGCTTGGTTTGATCGGCAAGGCGGATGTGGTGGAGTTTCACAAGATGGATGACGGGGCGTGGCTGCCTTTCCCTGTGGAATACAAACGCGGGAAGTCCAAGATGGATAACTGTGATAGGGTGCAGCTTTGCGCCCAGGCTATCTGCCTCGAAGAGATGCTGAATGTTGAAATCAGGGAAGGGGCGCTGTTTTACGGACAGACGAGGCGCAGGGAGGATGTGGTTGTTGACAAGTCCTTGAGGATGGAGACAGAAGAGGCAGCAAGAAAGGTGCATGGGCTTATTGAATCAGGTGTTACCCCAAAGGCTGAATATTCAAAGAAGTGCAAGCTTTGTTCGTTGTTAAATATATGCCTTCCAAAGGCGAGCAGCAGGGTAAGTAATTATCTGATGAGGGCGATGGATTCCTCATCAGAGACAAAAGAGGAGGTGACAAATGACTGACCCAAAAGACTCCTCCCAACTTATCCCGCCACATGGCGGGTATCGGGAGCTACAGTCTTACCAGATGTCAGAGATTGTTTATGATGCCACGATAGTATTTTGCGATCGTTTCATTGACCGTCGTTCACGCACCCACGACCAGATGGTGCAGGCGGCGCGCAGCGGCAAACAAAACATCGCCGAAGGCAGTATGGCATCAGGCACATCCAAAAAAACCGAACTAAAGCTTATCGGCGTGGCGCGGGCAAGCCTAGAAGAATTGCTCCTTGATTTTCAGGACTTTTTGCGGCAGCGCAGGCTGCCGCTCTGGGGAAAAGAGCATGAGCAGGCACTCGCAGTGCGCAAACTTGCGCACTGTAAGAATAGGTCTTATGAGACTTATAAGACCCATGTTGAGGCTTCGCCTCCAGAAGTGGCGGCAAACACCATGATCTGCCTGATTCATCAGGCAAACTACCTGCTTGACCAACAACTGCGGGCACTGGAAAAAGCATTTCTGAAAGAGGGCGGATTTACGGAGAGGCTCTACCGGGTGCGCTCAGAAAGAAGAAAAAGATAGGGCAAAAGCATGAAAAAACACCTGAATACACTATTCGTGACAACGCAGGGGGCGTATCTTGCTAAAGAGGGAGAAACGGTAGTGGTGAAGGTTGACGGTCAGGTCGGCCTGACCATTCCGGTGCATACCCTCGGCGGGATCGTCTGCTTCGGGCAGGTGTCGTGCAGCCCTTACTTAATGGGATTCTGCGCGGAGAATGGGGTGGCAATCAGCTTTCTGACAGAATATGACGATTTTCTTGCAAAGGTGCAGGGGCCTGTATCGGGTAACGTGCTTTTGAGGCGTGAGCAGTACCGCAGGGCAGACGACACACAAACCTCTGCCATCATAGCGCGTGCAATATTGACCGGCAAGATTGCCAACTGCCGCACGGTGCTTCAGCGCGCATTGAGAGACCATGCAGAGAAGGTTGATGCGGATGCGATTTCGCAGGCATCCCAGAGGCTTGCACTTTCAATGAGGAGATTGCAGACTGAAGACACCCTCGATATTTTACGCGGTATAGAGGGCGAGTCTGCAAATGTCTACTTTGAGGTCTTTAATCATTTGATCACCTCACAAAAGAATGATTTTATCTTTCAGGAAAGAAACAGGAGACCGCCGCTGGATAAGGTAAACTGCCTGCTCTCTTTTTTGTATACCCTTCTGATGCATGACGTGCGCTCTGCCCTTGAGACGGTGGGTCTTGACCCTGCCGTCGGCTTCCTGCACAGGGACAGACCCGGCAGATATGGATTGGCGCTTGACCTGATGGAAGAATTTCGTCCCTTCATTGCCGATAGACTGACGCTTTCTCTGATCAATCTCTGTCAGGTACAGGCGAAAGGATTTCAGAAAAAAGAGTCGGGCGCAGTGTGGATGGATGATGACACCAGAAAGGCCGTCCTGGTTGCCTATCAAAAGCGGAAGCAGGAAGAGATAGTGCATCCTTTTTTAAATGAGAAGGTGACCATTGGCCTGCTCTTTCATACACAGGCATTGCTCATGGCCCGCTATTTACGCGGGGATATGGATAATTATCCGCCTTTTATCTGGAAGTGATAATTAATAGAGACAAAGGCACAAAGTTAAGAAGGGACAATGAAATTGAGAAACTATAGGGATCTCGTTGTATGGCAAAAATCAATGGTGTTGGTAACTAATGTTTATTCGACAACAAGATTGCTCCCAAAAGCAGAGTTTTATGGATTGGTATCGCAAATAAGAAGGAGTGCAATATCAATACCGGACAATATTGCAGAAGGATATGGCAGATATTCTACAAATGACTATACTCGTTTTTTACAGATAGCCTTCGGCTCTTTATATGAATTGCAAACTCAACTGGAGATTTGTTTAAATTTAGTAACTATTCAGCGAAACGGATGGTGAGAGAGAATATTTTCTCAGAATAGTCAGGAGCCGATAGGGAAAACGGGCAGACGGGAAAATCCCGAAGGGATGACATGATT
>NZ_MJUW02000062.1 GCF_001753675.2 Candidatus Brocadia sapporoensis
CTCAAAGAACAACAGGGACGCTCTTTCGCAATTCCCTAACCGGACAATGCTGATTTCGTTTAATAATGCGAAAAGTCAAAGATTCTTTGTTGGAAAGATTTTTCATATGACAAAAGCCTTTCCGTGGGTAATCCCATCCTTTGCTTTTTGTGTTATTCTGATAATAGTCTTTTCATAATATGATGGTGAATTCCCAGAAAAAATGTCTCTGTGTGGACATGGTGAAAAATATTCAAAAAAGAATTGTCTATAAACCTGACATTCGTCTTTAATATATGCTGTATTCTGGCTTGTATAAACTTTTTGAAGGTCGGAAAATATTATCGGATGATCATTTTTTATTATTTTTTCTGCTTCATTCAGATGTTCATCTATCACGTAATTAACCCTTTTCATTTATATGTGCTCATTCTTTAATTCCTTCAATCAGCGCATTTCACTCAAAAAAATCTTCTTCGTCACCCATCTTTCTTCTTGGGAAAGTTTATAAGATACATCTGAAGAGAGGTTGTATTTCTTTTCAAAAATTCTACATCTGATTTTCACATCCTGTTGAGCTAATTCACACATCTTATCTTTCAATGATTGAAACGAAATTCCATGGTGTTGTCATAGGAATCTCTTCCTTTTCCTGGAATTACTCTCCAATATTTGCAGGGTTCTTGGTAAATTGTTTCGATATTTTCAGTCTCATTCAGT
Source organism: Candidatus Brocadia sapporoensis (assembly GCF_001753675.2). Taxonomy (GTDB): domain Bacteria; phylum Planctomycetota; class Brocadiia; order Brocadiales; family Brocadiaceae; genus Brocadia; species Brocadia sapporoensis. The sequence goes on from NZ_MJUW02000062.1 coordinate 700, forward strand.
GCTGTTAGGTTAGAAATTGCGTGTCTTGTTTTTGTTCCTCTCGGGATGTCATTCCCGCATGTTTTTAGCAGGAATCCATAAAGTTTAGGGTTCACCGGATACCCGATAAAAGTGCTCGGATGTGACAGAAACCATACAAGCAAGCTTCTAACCCGACAACGCTGAATCTCATTAAAGAGATAGCATGGTAAAAGTGGCAGAAATGAAATAGGAAGTCAACGGGTTGTCCGAGAATTGCCTCTGTCACTTCTTTTTGATAAATATTTTTTTGCAGACCAATTACAGTAAATGGAAATAGACGAGCAGGGGTTTTTGGCACAGCAGAAAATAAACCTGCTTTTCTGTGGAGAATTATGAGTTCTTCTTTCCCGGATTCTTCGAGGACGTCTGCCAATTTTTCCGAGAATGAGAATAGGTGTACATTTTTTGTTATCCACCCACTTCATGCATCATGACATGACCTTTACCGGCATGCACGGAGGGTTTCAGGCTTGCAGCACGAAGGAACGCATCGGTAAGTTGTGCTTCCGTAGGATTGTTTCTCAGGATGGTCTTAAGGTCTACCTCTCCGCCTGACAATAAACAGGATCTCAGTTTTCCTTCGGCGGTCAAACGAAGTCGGTTGCACGAATTGCAAAAAGGCTGGCTCACGGCTGATACAAATCCCAAGGTTCCCCTGGCGCCATTAATTTTATAGAGTTTTGCAGCACCACTACCAAGCATAGGAGGGGCGAGTGCTTTGAGTTCATTTCTTTTTCCAAGAATATCAATAATATTGGCCATAGGAATGTACTTATCCTCTGAGTCCAGACTTTTTTTGTTCATTGCCATATATTCAATAAAACGAACTTCTAGGTTCCGATCTAGGGTGAGTTTTGCAAATTCTTCGAATTCATTGTCGTTGACTCCCTTCATAGCAACCACGTTAATCTTCGTATTTTTAAATCCCAAATGGAGAACTTCGTCGATTCCATCCAGGACGTCTTTTAATTTCCCGCCTCTTGTAATTACCTCAAACTTTGATTTGTCCAAACTATCGAGACTGATGTTTAGTCTGAAGAGTCCAATTGCCTTTAACACCTTTGTGTAGTTCTTCAGATAAATACCGTTGGTCGTCATAGCCAGATCTTCGATACCGTGAACATTTCCCAGCATCCATAATAAATTTTCGATATTTTTTCTGAAAAGGGGTTCTCCGCCAGTGAGACGAAAACTTTTTATTCCCAATTTCACGGCATGTTGCACAACAGCAACAATCTCCTCATACGTCAATATATCCTTATGCTTCGCGAGATCTAGTCCGCTCTCTGGCCTACAGTATATACATCGAAGGTTGCAAAGGTCTGTCACCGATATCCGTAATCGGTTTATTCTTCTAAAATATTTATCAATAATACTCATATTTTGAACCTTCATCGTATTCCGGATAAAAGCTTCTTTTAAAAGTTTTTTACAACCCTTTTATTCTTTGTTAAGGGGGATTGAGTCGCTGGAGTACTGAGTTATTATACTTCCGTATTATAACTTGTCTTTGACATGATCTGATATTCCTTCATTTTTCTCCACAGGGTTGTTGTCGAGATACCCAGATTGTTTGCTGCTTGTTTACGGTTCCCGGCATATTTTCGTAGAGTTTCAATAATGGTCTTTCTCTCCTCCTGAGCAAGGGCCGCCCTGATACCACCCATTTCAGTCGTAAAGTTCATAGTCTCAGCAGGAGAAGTGCTTTGTAATGCCAGGTCATTTATCGTTATCTGGTTTTCCCTTGTAAGGGTGACCGCCCTTTCAATCACATTTTCCAATTCCCTGACATTTCCTGGCCAGAGATAATCCTTGAGAAGCTCCATTGCATCACCGGACAACTCCGGCATCCGCCTTTTCAGCTTACTCGAGTACCTATCCATGAAATAGTTAATTAAAAGGGGGATATCTTCTCTTCTTTCCCTTAGCGGAGGGACATGGATTCTGATAACATTGAGTCGATAAAAAAGGTCTTTTCTGAAGGAGCCGTTTTTTGTAGCCTCTTCAAGATTTTTGTTTGTTGCTACTATAATCCGAATATCAAGATAAATAGGTTTGTTGTCGCCGACCTTCCGTATCTCACCATTCTGTAGGAACCGAAGGAGTTTGACCTGTGTCGAAAGAGACGTTTCACCAATTTCATCCAAAAATAGCGTGCCGCCCTGCGCCTCCAAAAAAATACCTCTTTTATCTTTTATCGCCCCTGTAAATGAACCCATAGCATGCCCAAACAATTCACTCTCCTGTAAATTCTCCGGCAAGGCGCCACAATTCACCACAATAAAAGGTTTATCACGTCTGAGACTATTGTTATGAATGGCATGCGCGATTATCTCTTTTCCTGTTCCGCTCTCCCCGGTAATGAGAACCGTACTTTCGCTTCTCACCAGCTCCACAAGAATGTTCAGTAGTCGTATCATTACGGGAGAATTGCCGATAACACCCTCAAATTTATACCTTTCTTTTCCCTCTTTTTGAAGACTGATGACCTTGTCAGACAAGCGTTTCTTTTCTAACGCCCGTTCAACTACGGAGAGGATATCAGATAACTGGAAAGGTTTCGTGACATAATCGTAAGCGCCTCTTCTCATCGCCTGAATTGCACTATCGATCGTGCCAAAAGCTGTCATAACAACGACTTCGGTTGAGGGATTGATATGTTTAATGCGCGATAGCACTTCGAGTCCATCCATGTTTTCCATTTTAAGGTCCACGATAGCCAAGTCGTAGGAGTGCTCGTTTTGAACCGCTACAGCCTTTTCCCCGCTTTCAACACTGTCAACATTATAACCTGATCTCTTGAAAGCAATCACCAGAGATTCCCGCATATTTTTTTGATCTTCAACTACCAGAATATTAAACATCGGTCATATCTCTACACAGAAACAGCTTTCATCTGTTTATTTTTTATAGGTAATCGCATGGTAAATATCGTTCCCTTGTTTTGTTTACTCCTGACATCAATCACACCACTATGGTTATCAACGATTCTGTGTACAATAGAAAGACCCAATCCCGTGCCTTTAGACTTCTTTGTTGTAAAAAAAGGCTCAAAAATCTTTCGTATAATTTCAGGCGGAATTCCTATTCCCGTATCAGCAATCACGATTTCAATCTCATTCTTGTCAGGTCCTATTGGTTTTCTTACCCGGATAAAAATCTTTCCGCCCCTCGGCATCGCATCAAACGAATTTACCAATAAGTTCCAAAAGACCTTCCGGATCCAATTTCGATCCACATATATCTCGGGGATATCATTCTCGTACATTTTTACAACCCGGATTTCTTCATGAAATCGGGCATCCTGCTCTAATAAAAACAGGGTTTCATCAATAATCTCAAGAATATCACTCCTGACAAAATGATACTCTGCAGGATGTGCAAAGGTAAGAAAATTGCTAATGATGCTATTAAGGCGGTCCGTTTCTTCAACCACCATATCAAACAACTTTTGATCATCGCCCATTAAGGACAAGTCTCTTCTCAACATACCAACAGAATTCGATATGGCACCAAGTGGGTTGCGGATTTCATGGGCAATTGAAGCTGCCAACTCGCCAATCGAGGCCAATCGTTCAGAACGCCTGATCTGTTCTTCAATTTTTTTACTGTCCGTGATGTCTCTCATAATCCCCTCAATACCAATAATAGCCCCTTTTTTATTTTTGATCGGATAGGTATTTTGAGAAATCCATAGTTCCTCTCTGCTTTTACAGTAGATTCTGTATTCCAAATCTTTTGATGCTTTTAATTCACCGGCCAGGACTTTGCGGATTGTTTCTCTCACAAGTTCACCATCATCCTTATGGATCATTTCCATAGCGATTGCGGGGTTTTCGTAAAATTCCCGAGGATCATACCCCGTTACATTCTTCAACGCGCTATTCAGGAACAAATATCTTCCGCTCTTGTCTAATCTGAATATGACATCTTCGATATCTTCAACAAGATTTCTGTACTTTTCCTCAGATTCTTTAATTTTATCAAAAAGACACGTGTTGTCAATTGCTATAGCCAGTTGCGGAGCAATCTTCTGAATAATTTCAACGTGGTTTTCAGAATAATTCCTGACATTTTTACTCCCGAAATTGAGACTTCCAATAATTTCACCTTTGCATATCAGCGGAAATGACAGACGCGACTTGATTCCTTCTTTAAAGAGGATCGGGTCTGTTAAGAAATATCCTTGAGAGGTGTCAGTTACCATGTAAACCTCACCATTTTCCACAACCTTGCCTGCCAGTGTTCCATATTTCGAATAATGCATCCCTTCTTCCAGTTTAGAATCGTGGTAATCTTTTGAGACAGCAAAAATTAACAATTCTTCCCGTTTTTCATCAAGAAGGGTAATGCTCATACGGTCAAAATCGATGACCTTATTCAGTTCCTCACTGAAAGATTTATACACTTCCCGGATATCAAGGTTTGAGGCAAGAATTTTATTGATATTGTTCATGATATCCTTTTCTCTTTCTATCTTTTTGCGTTCGGTTAAATCAATAATAATCCCCTCATATCCTATGATATTATTCCATTCATCCCGTCTAAGATTACTTGTCATAAGGCAAGGCACGCTGTCACCATCTTTCTTTTTTAACTCCACCTCGTAGTCCTTGATAAAACCATTTCTGCCCACCATCTCTTTAATCAACTTACCTTCGCCGGCACTAAAGAATAAGTGTTGTACCAGGTTCAATTTTAAGATATCATTTTTCGAGTCATAACCAAACAGATCCACACCGGCTTGATTAATGTCGATAAACTGGCAGTCTGTATCACAGAAGAATACAACGTCCTTACTCGTTTCAAAGAGGCGTCGGTATTTCTCTTCTGATACCCTTAATTTTTGTGTCCTCTCCTCAACAATTTTTTCCAGTTGCATCATATAGCTCTGAAGTTCCTGTTCCAATAATTTTTGCTCTGTTATATCCCTTATAATCATTACAAAGCCACTTGGTTCCCCACGAGTCGTTCGCCGTGTGGTAACAGTCCCATATCCGATAAAAACCTCCCCATTTTTGCGTACCAAATGCATTTCTTTTTTGTATCGGCCGGCAGCTTGCGTCGTTTCCAGCATCTTGCGTACATTCCCGGATTTAACGTCAGCCTTTGTATATAAAATTTCAATACTCGATTTCGCAATGAGGTCTTCCGGTTCGTGTCCAAACGTCCTTTTCGCACCCTCATTAAAGGCCAGGATGGTTCCGTCAAGATCAGCCGCTATAATTGAATGTTCCGTAGAACCGACCAAAATACTATTCAGGAAATTTGATGTTTCCTGTAACTTGTTTGTCTTCTCCCGTACCGATTCAGCCATAATGTTGAAAGCGTCTGCCAATTCCCGAGTTTCGTCCCGTGTATGAATCTTTACGCTTTGCGACAAATCCCCTGCAGACATCTTCCGCGTTGCTGCTGTTAATTCCATGATAGGATTGGCAATCTTTTGTCCTATTACCAGGGCAAATACTATCCCGGCAGTTGCCAAAATTACCCCTGTAACAGTTAAATAGGAAAGAACCTCGAAGATGGAGTTTGTTACATTGTTCATCGCAGACAATACTTCGTCAGCACGAATTTCTGCAATGACACCCCATTTCAGCTCAGGAATCCAATACCATACCCCTATCACCTTTTCCCCTGCGTAGTTTATATAGCCATTCACATCGAATCCATTTTCTCCGTTTAAACAAGAAGCTACACTCTTGGGAAATTGCTTGGCCCGCAGTTCTACAACCGACGACTCTTTTACTAGTCTCTCCATCATCAGACTTGTATCATTATGTCGAGCCGCTGAATCAGATTCAGTAATCATCAAGCCATGTTGATCAATAATGTATGAGTCATACCTGTCCCCGTAACGTTTTTCCTGCATTGCTGAGTTAAGAACAGACATATCTGCTTGAAACATCGTTACCCCGACCACATACGCATCTTTGTTTTTTACCGGTACAGAAATAATAATAGCAGGCAACCTGCCGGTACTATGCCCGTAATCATCGACATCATAAAAAAACGGGGATTCAACGTTCGAAATGTAAGTTTTACCCGTGAGAGCATAATTAAAGCCTTCCGTAGTCATTATGTTTAACCCTGTTAACCTCGTATCTGTGGACAATCTGACATCACCTGATACATCACTAATCATGAATTTGTGAAACCAGGTCCCGCAAGGTATGTGGGAAAGAAATTGGGATGTAATATCAGCATCTGTGTCTGAGAAATCTATTGCATTTACTACAAAAGGGTTGCAAGCAATATGTTCTGCATTGCTCTTTAATTCATTTAACCATGCATGTACCTGTGATACTTTTTTAGAGCCAATCAATTGCAAATTTTTAATTGTCGCTTCCTGAATCGCCTTTTGCGCAGAAGGATACGCAATGAGTCTCATAACTAACAATGGCGTAAGGACTGCTATGAGAAACAGAGAAATCAATTTGTACTTGATTGAACGAAACATGGTATTTTTACTTTTATAATCAAATACATATCCGTAATAAAATCAAAAGCCGCAGGAAAAATACGTTGCCAATACCAAGGGAAGGAATTTGATGTATGAAAATTGACAAGGAAAAATGAGATAATCAAAATCGTTGATAGAAATACGGCATCAAACAAATTTTTTCTATCTTTGTGGTTATATCAGGGTTTCAATGGTTGTATTACAGATCACACACACCTTTGGGATGAGATATCTGTCCTGGTTTCACCATGGTTATATGATGGGATTCTCTTCAATAAAATTTGGATCTACCGGTATCTTCCCTAAAAAAGGAACCTCTCTAAACTCAGCAATCTTGTCTAGCTCATCTCTGCGTGTCCTGACAAAGATTTCGCACTTTTTAACAATTTCTTCAAAAGCCTTTGCCGCATCCGAATCAGGGCAGGCAGACACAAATGCTTCGCCAGCGTCACATTTCTCTGTAATTCTTGGTTCTAAAGGTATTCTGCCAAGAAAATCAACGCCTAACTCACTGCAAATCTTCTCCCCTCCTCCCGTTTTAAACACATCAATTCGTGTGTTACAATGAGGGCATATCAAGCCACTCATATTTTCAACAATACCAATAATGGGGACATTGCTGTCTCGGGAAAATACCACAGCTTTTCTGACATCAAGCAAGACTACTTCCTGTGGCGTAGTAACAATCACAGACCCATCTACTTTTCCAATAAGTTCAATAATAGAAATTGCCTCATTTCCCGTCCCCGGTGGCAAATCCACTAAAAGATAATCCAAATCGCCCCAGCATACACTTCCCATCAACTCACAAAGAAAATCCCATTTTGCAGCATCCCTCCATATAACGGGCATTGATGGATTTTCAATCAAAAAGGAGAGGGATGCCACCTTTAAATTTGGCAATACTTCCAGCGGAAGCACACCGTCACTGCAGCTCTTGAGCCTTCTCCCCTCCGCACCTAGCATTATCGGAATGTTTGGCCCGTGGATATCAGCATCAGCGATACCAACCTTATTGCCCATTCGTGCCAATGTAACACCGAGATTTGTAGTTACCGTGCTCTTCCCGACCCCGCCTTTATTGCTCATTACCACGATTTTATATTTGATGTCTTTCATTCGTTGGACAATTGCCCACTTGTTGTGCTCTATCTGATCCAATTGACACGATAGTTGCTTCTCACAGAGTTCGCAGGTAAATGGAATCTTACAGTCTGACATCACATCTTCTTTCATAACACACCTCTATTTTTCGTTGAACTATAATTATCTTTTCACAGCAACCTTAATTGCACAGGTGTTGTTTATTGTTTGACAAGCGTATTCACAAACTCCGCAGCCAACACATTTGTCCTCATTAATCACAGGTTTGCCGTCCTCCAAAAAAATCGCATCTCCCTGTAAGGGACACTTTATATAACACAACTGACAATCCTGGCCGCCCCACGCCAGACATCGTGATTCATTAATCCTGGCGATACCCATCTTGACCTTATCGGCATGATCAACGGGTTTCAACGCACCTTCTTTACAGGCAGTAATACACAACAAGCCGTTACATAAGACGCAAGGATTCTCCCTGGGCATAATAACCGGTGTACCTATTGACACATCCATCAGCCCGTGGTATCTCTTGATAGCCTTTGCAGGACACGCCTTGATACATTCATCACAGCGGGTACATAAGGAAAGAAATTCTGTTTCTTCAACGGCGCCTGGCGGACGCAAGTAATCACCCTTGGGCATTACACGATCGATCCTTTTGCTGGCATAATCCGCAACTTTATCTCCTACAAAGACAAATAAGTCTTTAAAAAGCTGTCTTCTGTCCAGTATTTTTCCTGTGTCATCCATAAAGAAGCACCCTCTTGATAATTGTCAACGCAATCAAACTGCTTGCAGGCCAATTCTATCTGGGAGTATCCGCCCTAAAACCTCCTCCTTGCGGAGGATGATGTTAAGGGCAATATCGTCACACCAATACGGGATTTTAATTTACCAATGCTTCATTTGTCAAGGTTAAATCACTGGTGTCCCATGCTTCGAATGATGGTAAAATTCTTTTTTATTTTCGAAGAATATCTTTTATAATTATCTTGTGCAGCCACAAGTACCAATAATTTCCATTGTAGGTAAATCCAACAGCGGCAAAACTACCCTTATGGTAAAGCTTGTTCATGAATTGAAATTCCGGGGTTATAGGGTTGCCACCATCAAACACAGTCACCATAGCTTTGAAATGGATAAGGAGGGAAAGGACAGCTGGTTACACATGAAGGCCGGGGCCGATGCAGTTGTGGTGTCTTCTCAGTTAATGACAGGTATTATACGCGTAACATCCGAAGAACTTCCTCTTTCAGAGATCATAAATACCTACCTGCCAGATATGGATATTATCCTCGCCGAGGGTTACAAAACCAAGACTATACCAAAAATTGAGGTCTCACGCTCAGAAATCAGCAATGACTTGATATGCAAAAACGACCAAAACTTAATCGCAGTAGTGAGTGATAAAATACCAGAAATTAAGGTGCCTTTTTTCTCTATCAACGACAACGTTTCCCCCATCATTGATTTTATCTTATTCAGGCTTAAAGAACAGAATTCAACGCGAGAATCTCATTGACAACGAAATATACCTGCTGTAGACTTTTTTACGGTGATTGAAAATCAATAATACTTTTTACCATTTGATATAATGTATCATTATACATGATTTTAAAACACATCTTACAAACCGTTAATGCAAAATTATGCCCGTCAAATCCCGTACAGAATTTTTTAGCAAAAATCTGTTTTTGCTTCTTGTTGTTGCCTCACTGGGAATACATGTCCTCGTCATCTTCATGTCTCCTCAAGTAAACCAACTTCTCAGTTTAAGATTGCTTCGGGACAGTTTCATCCGCGAGCCAAGTGAATATGCAGTTACCCTGGAAGTTGACAATCCGGATACCCAAATAGAAAACCCTGCAGATGTAGCCTCCAAAAAAGAAAAAGAGGAAAAGGCTGAAAAAAAGAAGTATAAAATATTTACCGACACTTCTGATAATGCAGAGGACGAGGAAACACCGGTTGATACCGATAAAATCGGCGCAAAGGGTGCTGTGGCAAAGGATAATTTCCCTGACGATAAGCGACCGATCAACAACGAGCCTCACGCAGAAGGGCATTCTACGGCGCCACTTCTGGGTAAGGGAAAAGCTGGCGTCCCTTATGATCGTCAGCAACAACCGTCAGGGCAAGAGGCCACAGCACAGGCTTTTGTTTCTGAGGATAGCGCTCATGATGAAAATGTTCCACCCAGGTATGCCAATCTCCCCAAAGGTTTGGAGAAACAAGAGCATGCCGCAAAACCATTTCAAATGATACATCCACAGGTGACTGCTGAAGAGGGAAAGGAAAGTACGGCTGCGGTAAAGACCGTGAATCTCGGCGAAACGATACAAAAAAAAGATACTACCGCCGTATCAAAAAGAGAAAAACTCACTATAGGACGGAGCATTCATCAGGAAGAAGCAGAGCCCTTGCCAAATAGTGAAGGGGTATTCTTTGCTGACAAACGGGATGAAATAAACAAAAAAGCGGAAACGGAAGAATCATTATCCTCTTCACTTCAGGAGGAAGAAACAGCAAAAGAGACTGAGATGAAAGAAAGAGAGTTGGGTAGAACAAAGGAAACAAAGAATGCCCCGACTCTTCAGCCGGAAATACCTCCTGTGCCTCCTTCAGAATTATCGGGTGTTGAACCTCAGCGCAAACTAGAAAAAGGATTAGATAATCAGGAAAGCTCAGGCGAATTGAAAAAACCCAAAATCTCCATTAATGTTAATGCGAAGACAGAGGGGGCAAACAATGATCCGGTACTTTTTGAAGATACCATATCAAATGCATCGATTCCTGGTGCACCATCTTTTAACGTCAAAAAACATGAATATGCCGATTATTTTAAACATATCAGGGACAGGATATCTCTCTATTGGTTTCTCGGGTACGGGACCCGTGCAGAAATAAAACTGGAAACAAAGAATGACAAACCTGTCATTATTGAATTCAAGGTTTTGCCTAACGGCTCTATTGATGGAGTGAAGATCGTGGATGATGCGGGAAATTTTAATCTTGCATCCAGGCTTGTATCCTCCATCAAAAATGCAGAACCGCTGAATCCCTTTCCCGTTAATATCAAGGAACCTTCAATTGACGTGAGGTTCAATTTCTATTTTTTCTAGGAGGAAATACGCTTGGAATGGCTCATCGGTGGCGGCCCTATCATGATACCACTATTAATTTGTTCCGTTTTAGCCCTTGCGGTGATCATTGAAAGGGCGATAAATCTGCGAAGGAATAAAATCTTAAAGCCGGAAATTATCCAAACCATTGAGGCGATAAACAATCCAGCGGATATCCCCTTCGCAATCTCCAAATGCGAGGTAATAGCGGGCCCTTTTTCAAATCTGTTACGACGAATGCTCTCAAACAACCATCTCACACGGGAAGAAAAATTCGTTGACATTCAGGCTGCCGGAAGACAAGAAATAAAAGTGCTTGAAAAAAGGCTGTTGATACTGGAAGTTATCACTGCGATTGCCCCTCTCTTAGGATTGCTTGGAACGGTATTAGGACTGGAAAATATCTTTGGGATTATATCTGAACTGGGGCTGGGACAGGCAAAGGCATTTTCCGGTGGACTTTCAGAAGCCATCAGAACCACGGTGCTTGGACTCTTTATTGCAATTCCATCCCTGGTTGCCTACAGTTATTTTGACAAAAAAGTGGATACCTTTGCTTTGGAAATGGAAGAATATGCTATGCGCCTGCTCAACAAACTTTATCCTTCAGAAGATTTTGGGAAAAAATAACCATGCGCTTCAGGGAAAAACGTATCGCAAAATCTGTCATAAACCTTACCTCGATGGTAGACATGTTGTTCCTCATACTCTTATTTTTCCTGGTTACCTCGAGTTTTATAGAACAACCAAATATCAAACTGGAACTCCCGTCAACCAGATATGCATCCACCAGTAAACTTGAGGAGCGGACTTTGACGATTTCACAGGATGGTAAACTTTTTTTTCAGAATGAACCCGTTGAAAGAAAAGAACTTATTTCTGTATTAAAAAATGCCTTTTTAAAGCAGGATGACAAGACCCTTGTTTTACGGGCAGACAAGAATGTTCCTTACGGTGCCGTTGTGGATATCATGGATGCTGCAAAAGGGGCTGGGTTAAGAAGAATCGTAGCCCCAACTATCCTCGAACCGGAAAAACAGCCCTAATCCGCACTTCTCCCAGAGGGTAATTTGTGATATCAAAAGGTCTCAGAATACATAATGAGTTTGGTGTCCAAGGCGGTTTTTTCTGTTTTTCTGCAGTAAAATTGAATAATTTAAAGATTTAATTGCTAACAACACCGGGACATACCACAAAAAGACATATTTTGGGCGTAGCACTCCCGTCCGGCCTGGCAATCATGTTACCATGATGATTCTTTTCTAAAACTCAACAGAGCATTGAATACGCTTTACGGATATTTTGAAAAGCGAGTTGAAAGATTTCTTTACAGGGATAAGCACTGAAAAGACAGATGGCTATTCTTCTTATACCCGTCTTTACCGGTACACCAATTTTAAAAAGTTTTGTTTGGTTTGCGCTGCACGGTGCTTGTAAGAATTCTGTTGAACAAAACCGTATACGTCTTAATTCGTTGAGTAACGCATAGGCCACAGATGAGTTGTGCCGGCAAATAGGGCAATTGAAGACAGAGGATGAGTGGCTTAAAAAAATCCAGAGAGATTGGGAGTTAAAGAGAAAGGGGGTGGTAGAATCAGATTACGGGAAAATGAGTATTTACGGGTAGCATGAGCTATAAACTTAAACAGATTGAATGTGCATCAGCGCCTGTGGAATGTGGCAGAAGAGACGCTACGGCTGATGCATTGAGGATATGCAGTTTATAGCTTCTTTGCACTTTCTTAATTTTGCCCAAGGAAAAAAGAAAGGCATAACTTAATCGTTGTGGAATCCAGGGTATAAACGAACGGATTAAGGTCTATATAAAATTCACCATTCCTGCAGAGCACTCTTGCTTCACGGACCAATGCCAGGGCAAAATCGGAACACTTAAACCCGCCTCTGTTCTCATTTACCATTTCCCGATATGGATGGCCAATTGGACGGCATATCTTGCCACTCCATTGCACCTTTTGCAATAGACTCTCCACATCTCAAGCCTGGTAAATATTAATTGCATGGCGTGTCATTAGCGGTAATGACCCTCAAATGACTTCTTTTTTTCTTGCGGAATTGACTACCTGTCATGAAGGCATTTTCTCGCTGTGCTTAGAGTATATTTTTGTTTTTTTTGTATTTTTATGATTTAATATGCCTGATAAGCAAAGATTGTTTTTGTCATTTTTGGAGGGACAGAATCATGGATATCTTAAAACAGGTGGCCGAACTGAAAGAATTTTTAGGGAAGATTTACTGCTTTATGGAGGATAATGAAGACTCATTCAAAGACGGTGTTGAGGCGGAGGATATAAAGAATGAGACTTGGAAGTGGATGCAGGAACTGGCTAAATTCCTGCCCGAGGTGTAAGAGACAAATTTTACTTTTTTGGACACAGATAAACCCCGATACCATTCATTCTGAAAGCATATCGATCATCGTGTGTATCTGAGAAATCTGTGTTCTGCTTTCAGAAGGGATACTTACCATATGACACGACCGATGTTTTACGAATCAAGACCACAAACCCCTATCAGGGCACCAAGGGGGACCACCCTGGTGTGCAACGACTGGGATACTGAAGCAGCCCTGCGGATGTTGATGAATAGTCTTGATCCGGATGTGGCCATCCAACCGGAAGAACTTATCGTTTACGGAGGCGCAGGCCGTACTGCAAGGAATTGGAAGGAATATCAGAGAATTGTAAACGCCCTGAAAGCGCTTAAAAGCGATGAGACGTTGTGCATTCAGTCGGGCAAGCCAGTATATGTTGTCAGAACCCATGCATGGGCGCCGCGCATTGTCATTGCAAACTCAAACATGGTTCCTGCATGGGCAAAACAAGAGGTCTTTGACACCTGCGACGAGGTGGGGCTTGCCATGTACGGTCAGATGGCTGCAGGAAGCTGGATTCATATTGGTACGCAGGGCGCTTTGCAGGGGACATACGAAACTTTTGCTGCCCTCGCCAGAAAGGCATTTGATGCTGAAACCCTGAAAGGCAAATTTGTTCTTACGGCAGGAATGGGAGGCATGGGCAGCGCACAACCACTGGCTGTTACCATGAATGAGGGAACCATTCTGTGCGTAGAGGCGCGGAAAGAACGCATAGAAAAGAAGGTCCGAGAGGGTTATTGTGACAAGATGACAAGCAGTCTTGATGATGCGCTCCAATGGATCCTGGACGCCAAATCCCAACATCAGCCGCTATCGGTGGGTCTGGTGGGAAATGCCGCAGAAATCTATCCAGAACTGGCAAAACGGGATATCGTTCCTGATGTGATAACAGATCAAACTCCCGCTCATGATCTGATGTCGTATGTGCCGGTTGGTGATGTACAGGAACTCGATAAACTTAGGGAAAGAAATAAGCGGGCTTATAAGGAAAAGGTGCTGGATGCTATTGTTGATCAGGTGAAAGCGATCTTAGAGATGCAGAGGAAGGGGGCGGTGTGCTTTGATTCCGGTAATAATCTGAGGTCTCAGGCAGAGATGGCGGGCGTATCCATGAGGGATGCTGATGGACGTTATTGGTATCCTGGTTTTGTGTCTGCATTTATCCGACCTCTGTTTTGTCAGGGAAAAGGACCATTCAGATGGGTTGCATTGTCGGGTGACGCAGTGGACATTGAAAAGATTGATGATGCGGTTATCAAAAATTTTCCTGAAGATGCTTCGCTGGTGCGATGGATAAAGCTTGCCAGAGAGAAGGTACCCTTGCTGGGGCTGCCTGCAAGGATTTGCTGGTTAGGGTATGGAGATCGTGCAAAGATGGGTTTGATCATCAACGACATGATAAGAAAAGGCGTTGTCAAGGCACCCGTAGTCATTGGCAGAGATCACTTCGACTGCGGGTCTGCAGCATCTCCCTATTGCGAGACGGAAGGTATGAAAGATGGCAGCGATGCCGTTGCTGACTGGTCCTTGATAAACTTTGCCCTGAATGCCATAAATGGCGCCAGTTGGGTAAGTTTCCAGCATGGCGGTGGTATGGGTATTGGCAATTCCCTTCATGCTGGTATGGTCATTGTCGCTGACGGTACTAAAGAAAGGGATGAGAGACTCGAAAGGGTCTTAACGGCAGACCCGGGGATGGGAATTGCGAGGCACGCAGATGCGGGATATGAGGGGGCCATACAGGCAGCACGGGGAAAGGGAGTGGTGATACCTGAATAAATTTTTTAAGAAGGATTGATTTGTATGGGATTTACCGTGAAGAAAATAAAAAGGCATCTGCTAAAGTTGTTTTCAAATTTAAATTCTGAAAAGACAAGAACAATATAATCTGGTTGGGTGATGGAGTTGTTTAAAGGCGGCGGGAATACCTAAAGTCCGGTAGAAAAATTGTAACTTTTTATGGAGGATATTACGATGTCAGAACTCGTTTCAAAAACCTGTGTACCGTGTAAAATCGGGGTGCCTCCCCTTAGAGGAGATGCGCTTCAAACCTTGCGGAAGCAAGTAGAAGGCTGGGATGTGGTGGAAGAACACCATTTGTTTAAGACGTTTAAATTCCCAGATTTTCGAAATGCCCTGGATTTTGTGAATAAGGTAGGAGAGATTGCCGAACAGGAGGGACACCATCCCATAATCACCCTGTCCTGGGGAAAGGTGGAGATCAAGATTTATACCCATAAGATCAATGGGCTGACGGAAAGTGATTTTGTCCTGGCAGCAAAGATTAATACCTTAGTGATATTGAAATAATGAAAAAAATGAGGGCGTGCGAAATATAACAGGCGGAAAAAATAATCATTCGGTGTCAGCATTGTCCGGTTAGGGAATTGCGAAAGAGCGTCCCTGTTGTTCTTTGAGATT
>NZ_MJUW02000049.1 GCF_001753675.2 Candidatus Brocadia sapporoensis
TTTCTGTAATGGTCTTTTCATGTTCTCTCATGCACCCCAGTTTAGCTTATTTAGCTCTGTTTGTCCAGTAATATTTGTGGGACATGCTAAGTTAGTAAAGGGGGACTTAGGGGGTTGTTTCTTTAACCCTGTGTTTTGGTTGCGGCAAAGCCGCGCCAGGTATTCCAGGTATTGTAACACGTTAGTTTTTTAAAAAATTCCAATAATAGCAATGTGCCACGCGATGTAGGGGCGAAGCATTTGCCATAAATTGGCACAAATGTGCTCATTATCCTGATTGGCAAATGCTTCGCCCCTACTTTCGCTCTATAGGCCCGATTTGCCTCTGCGATAGCGATGTATCAAATTGTTTGTCGAACTGTCATGCGCAAGCTCAGGTTCAGCCTCGCTTTCAAGCTCGGGGACGATGCGCTGAGCCAGCGCCTTACCCAATTCAACACCCCACTGGTCGAACGAGTCAATCTGCCAGATAACACCCTGAGTAAAGACACAATGCTCGTAAAGGGCAACGAGTTTACCGAGTATTTCGGGTGAGAGCCGTTCCGCCATGATCATGTTCGACGGCCGGTTACCCTCAAAAACCCGGTGCGGCACAAGCCAGTCCGGAGTTCCTTCAGCCTTTACCTGCTCTGCCGTCTTGCCGAAGGCCAGCGCTTCCGCCTGAGCAAAAACATTCGCCATCAGTATATCGTGGTGCTGGCCGAGAGGATTGAGCGATGTGTCAAATGCTATGAAATCACAGGGAATGAATCGCGTCCCCTGATGAATCAGTTGATAGAAAGAGTGCTGACCGTTGGTGCCCGGTTCACCCCAATAGATCGGGCTGGTCTGATAGTCAACCTTCATTCCATCCAGGGTAATATATTTGCCGTTACTCTCCATGGTCAATTGCTGAAGATATGCCGGAAAACGCCTGAGATACTGATCATAGGGCAAAACTGCAACCGTATGGGCGTCAAAAAAACCGGTATACCAGATAGTCAGCAAAGCCATAAGCACAGGCAGGTTTCGTTCAAACGGAGTGATGCGAAAATGCTCATCCATCTGATGGAATCCGTTCAGCATCGTCCTGAAGTTGTCCGGACCGATGGCAAGCATCGTAGAAAGGCCGATCGCAGAGTCCATTGAATATCGTCCGCCGACCCAGTCCCAGAATCCGAACATATTAGCGGTATCGATGCCAAATTTCTTCACTTCGGCCTCGTTCGTTGAAACGGCTACAAAATGCTTCGCCACGGACTTTTCGTCTCCGCCAAGCCCTTTGAGCAGCCATGCGCGAGCGGTGCGGGCATTCGTCATGGTCTCCAGGGTGGTAAATGTTTTCGAGGAGACGATAAAGAGCGTCTGTTCAGGAGCAAGGTCATGAACAGCTTCCGTAAAATCGGTGCCGTCGATGTTTGAAACGAACCGGAACGTCATGCGGCGGTCGCTGTAATGTTTGAGCGCCTCATAAGCCATTGCCGGTCCAAGGTCCGAGCCTCCGATACCAATATTGACGATGTTGCGTATGGGTTCTCCCGTATGGCCTCTCCATTCACCCTGCCGGATACGATTAGAAAAGTCTGTCATCCTATCGAGCACGGCATGGACCTCAGGCACGACATTCCTGCCGTCCGTGAGAACAGACGCTTCTCGCGGAGCCCGCAGCGCTACATGTAATACAGCCCGGTTTTCCGTAATGTTTATCTTTTCGCCGCGAAACATAGCGTCAATTCGTTCTCGCAGGCCGGATTCCTCAGCCAATTGAACAAGGAGTCTGAGGGTCTCATCAGTAATGCGATTTTTCGAGTAATCCAGATAGATGCCTGCTGCCCCGGCAGCCATACGCTCACCGCGCCCTGGGTCATTGGCGAAAAGCGTGCGAAGATGCAGCGCCTGAATTTTTTTATAGTGGGCTTGAAGCGCTTCCCATGCCGCACGTTTACGGAGCGGCTTCACGTGTGTTGTCATATTCACTCCCTGTGTGTCATTATAGTGTCTTCAGAGATAAATTTTTACATTTTCGGTAAAAAGATTTTTATAAATAAAAGAAATAATCACACAAAGGCACAAAGAGCCATAAAAGAGAATACCGAATGATGAACAAGGAATAATGAATGTTGAAGGATAAGAAAACTTCATAATTTGAAATTCCCTGTTCGATATTCATTTTATTATACATTTCTTTATCGTATTGCTGTGCGAAATCTTTCTTTTTTTGCAAGTTTTTCACAACCCCCTTCACCCCCTTTGCTAAGGGGGAACTCCGAAATCCCCCTTAGCAAAGGGGGACTTAGGGGGTTGTTCCTTTGACCATGTGTTTTGGTTGCGGCAAAACCGCGTTAGGTTGTCCCCTCTTTATCTGGTCTTAAACCTATACCGGGCACAGTACCGGACACGGCCTCACTTGCCAGATTTCACCGGCATATTCGGCAATCGTGCGATCACTTGAAAATTTTCCGGAACCGGCCACATTCAAAATGGCCTTGCGCGCCCATTCATGCCGGTCGGCATATAAACCACACAGCCTCCGGTCCGCCTCAAGGTAAGACTTGATGTCCGCCAAATGCATGTAATAGTCTCCCCGGTTCAAAAGGATGTTGCGCAGAGGCGCAAAAACACCCGGCTCATATCGGCTGAAATAATCAGAGAAAATCAGGTCTAATGCCGAGCGTGTTTCTGCGTCGTTATCATAGTGCCAGTGCGGATTATACCAGCTGCGGCTGTCAGCTACCTGCCGGGCAGTCAGTCCAAACAGGAAAAAGTTTTCTTCGCCCGCTTCCTCAGCCATTTCAATAGTCGCTCCATCGCGGGTGCCGATTGTCAGGGCGCCGTTCATCATAAACTTCATATTACTTGTACCGCTGGCTTCATAACCTGCCGTAGAGATCTGGTTGGAAACATCGCTGGCAGGTATGAGCCGCTCCGCAAGCGAAACGCAATAATCCGGCAGAAAAATGACCTTAAGCCGTCCGCGCATCGCGGGGTCGCCATCGATGGTGCCGGCAAGATTGTTGATAAACTTGATAATAACCTTTGCCAGATGATAAGCAGGAGCTGCTTTGCCAGCGAAGAAAAACGTTCGCGGCGCCATGTCCAAACCGGGATTTGTGCGCAACTGGTTGTAAAGCGTCACGATTCGCAACGCGTTGAGCAATTGCCGTTTGTATTCGTGGATTCGTTTAACCTGGCAATCAAAGATACTGTCCGGATCTACCGTCTGACCACTAGTTGATTTGAGCCAGTCGGCAAATTGAACCTTTGTTGCACGTTTAGCCTTGAGGAACGTTTCGCGAAAACCTTTATCGTCAGCAAGCGGTTTGAGCTTATCCACCTGAGAAAAATCCGTGATCCAGCCGTCGCCGATAGCTCCGGTAATCGTATTTGCCAGCATCGGATTAGCCAGCAGTAGCCACCGACGCGGCGTAACGCCGTTTGTCTTGTTATTGAAACGCTCCGGAAACATTTCGGCAAAATCCCTGACCGTCACTGTACGCAAAAGCCCGGAGTGAATCGCTGCCACGCCGTTGGTGCTATGCGAGCCTGCGATGGCCAGATTGGCCATGCGAATTTTACGCACGTCTCCTTCCTCGACAATACTCATACGCTCAACGCGTCCCTCATCGCCGGCAAATTGACCGCGAACGTCACTGAGGAGGCGGCGATTTATTTCAAGAATGATTTCCAACAGACGCGGAAGCAACCTTTCAAACCACACGAGCGGCCATTTTTCTAGCGCCTCCGGCAACAGCGTGTGATTCGTATACGCCAGGGTCTTTTGGGTGATGTTCCACGCCACGTCCCATCCGAGATGTGCTTCATCAAGCAGAATACGCATCAATTCCGGCACCGCCATTGAGGGATGCGTATCGTTAAGCTGTATAGCAACCTTCTCAGGAAGGGTATTCCAATCAGCATTATTGCTCCGAAACCGGCGCACAAGATCAGCCAGTGAGCAGGCAACAAGAAAATACTCCTGTATAAAACGCAACCCCTGTCCCATACTGGTGGTGTCGTCCGGATAGAGTACCCGTGTGACCGATTCGGCCGTCAGCGTCTCAGCCAGAGCGCCAACAAAGTCACCGCTGCTGAATCGCCGAAAATCAAAATAATCCGGGGCGGCGGCAGCCCAGAGACGAAGCGTATTAACCGTCTTGCCGCCATATCCCACTACGGGGCGATCAAACGGGATACCAAGCAGACTGGAAGATTGACCGTTAATCGCACGCAGCGAACCGCCGCATATCTCGAAGGAACAGTTCAGCCTGACCTCAACCATATCCTGCGGCCGGGCGACTTCCCATGGGTCGGGATGGCGAAGCCAGTTGTCCGGCTGCTCGTGCTGCCAGCCATCCCTGATGGACTGCTTGAAAATGCCGTACTCATACCGAAGGCCGTAGCCCATGGCCGGCAACTGCATCGTGGCCATTGAATCAAGGAAACACGCCGCCAGACGTCCAAGACCACCATTCCCCAGGCCTGCGTCAGGTTCCTGTTCGAGCATGCTGAGCAAATCAATATGCTTCTGCACGGCAATTTGTTTGACAATATCATTGAGCAAGAGATTCGTCACATTGTTGGACAGAGAACGGCCAATAAGAAACTCCATGGAAAGATAATAGGCGCGCTTCGGATTTACATAGTGATACGTATCCTCCGTGCTTATCCAGCGCTGTGAAAGCACATCCCGCACCGAACGGGCAATGGCCTCAAAACGCTCACGTGCGCCGGTCTTTTCCAGGGCGATAACATTGTCAAAAATAAGATGCCGTTCGTATAATCCGTTAGCCGTCCCGGCAAACTGCACCGGTCCGCACCCGTATTGTTTGAGAAGTTCCGATTCCGTGACCTTACCCGCCGGCACTTTTGCGGATGCTGCCATACTTTTTTCGCTCATTTCAATATCCTTTCTGAAGTTATACTCAAGATGTTCATACCATATGAATTTTATATTGACAACAGGGCGGCATGGAAAAACTCCGTTTTTCCATGCTGAACTTGCACGACATTGTTTACGAATCACTCCCTTTGAAATTGGGATAAATACTACAAAATGAATCGTTGGGGGCGCAAGTCGCAGAGCCGTATTACAAAAACACGGACAAGCACGACTTGTCCGTGCCACCCGTCCGCCCGTCCGTCGTTAGATTATGGCGACTATGGATCAAGACCATAAAATCACAAATTGTGCGCTCCTTGAGTATATCTTCTTCTTTTACCACGGATCAATCATGCACCGACGTGATGATCATCATTCCACAGCCGTATCACCGGATGTGAAAGATCATGTTTATAACCCAGTGCACTCAGGCTCGCGGTGCTGAGCATGAAAAACGCACAGGAAACCGATGGCTCAAGTCCGATCCAGCGGACCGTAAAGACTCTGATAAAATGCCCGCTTGAAAAAATCAGCACATTCCCATTAATCTTGCGCACCCTGCCTATTACCCGATCAGCCCGCGCTGCGACCTGAGCCGGTGATTCTCCTCCGGGACAGCCGTCACGGAAGAGCTGCCAATCCGGGTGTTGGGCGTGTATCTCGCTGGAGAGACGCCCTTCATATTCGCCATAGTCCCATTCGACAAGGTCATGATCGGCCTCCGCCACACCTTTAAAACCAGCCAGTTCGCAAGTCCGCACAGCCCGCTGCAGCGGGCTGGTAAATACCCGGGCAAAAGTTATCTCTTTCAGGCGTTCCTTCAGCCGGCTCGCATTCCGTTCGCCGCGCCCGGTCAGCGGCAAATCGGTAAGGCCTGTATACTGCCCCGACAGACTCCAGGCCGTTTCACCATGTCTTGCAAGATAAATGACCGGAAGCTCTTCGCTCATGATTTCATATCTCCTTATTCCTTGTTCATCATTCGAGATTCTTTTTTATGGCTCTTTGTGGTTTTGTGCCTTTGTGTGATTCCTTCTCTTTAACCGAGGCGACACAGCGACGTGCTGCATTTATTTCACCCATGTTGCCCGGACTGCCAAATCTGGTAATGCTCACGTATGAGCGCAACCGCTTCATCGGCATTTGCCGCGCAGCGCGGTATGGTCATATCCCCGGCGTTCGCCAGAGGAGGGTCTGCGGAGAGCATGGAGTCGCGCGCCCACTCGATCAGACCCGGCCACATTTTTCCCACAAGGACCAGCGGCGTATTCTCAAGATGGTGCACCTGCAGGAGTTGCCAGATCATCATTGTTTCCAGAACCGTACCAATTCCCCCCGGCGCGACTACGAAAGCGTCGGAGGTAAGCACAAACTGGTGAAGGCGCGTAAAAAAAGTCCGATGCTCGAACGCCTGGGTTACAAACGCATTGACTTCCTGTTCGAAGGGTAAATCGACTCTAATCCCAACAGACTGGGCATGCCCCTGCACGCTGGCGGCGCCTTCGTTAGCTGCCTGCATGAGCCCGGGACCGCCGCCGGTGATAATATCACATCCCATCCTGGAGAGGGCGGCAGCCGCCCGCCTGGTCTCTTCGTAGCCGAAGGTTCCCTTTTTTGCCCGCGCCGAACCGAAGATCGTAACACGGTAGCGGTCACGCCGGGATGGTTTGAGCCGTGTGAGATTGTTGACAACGTCCCAAAGGCCGAGGACGGAGTTCACAAGCACTTGCTTCACTCCTTCCTCGTCGGTCAGGCTGATCAAATCGGATTTTGTTTCTGCAGGTTTCTTGTTATTCATCTTTATTCGCCTCTCCTTTTTGACAATAATAGAATCCTCATTAATCGCAGGGACACGGAGCGCCGTGCCCCTACGAACTGTCCCCGGTTTTCTCTCAGGTGGGTTTGCAGCCTGAACCCTTTGTTTGGTCAAGGTGACGATATATATTCATTTGCAAAATCTGAGAACAAGATCGAGGTTGAATTGGTACGATAAAACATCGGGCTCAAATTTGTAATGTGAACCCGCCTGGGACAAAATCCCAACGAATTTTAGATACACAGCAAATACTAATCAAAAACAACCCCCTTGCCCCCTTTTTTAAGGGGGAATTTCTTCGATTTTCCCTTAAAAAAAGAGGAGTTTCCTCGTTCCCCCTTAAAAAAGGGGGATTCAGGGGGTTGTCTGATATGCTATGATACATACTTTGAAGTTCCTATACCTAAATTGCAGGGGCACGGAGCGCCGTGTCCCTACGGTATCAGCGCCGCAGTAATGGCTTTCTGCAATGTTGCAAGGCCGGCGCTAACGTCTGAGCCGAGATGAACCCGTAAGGCGCGGCGGCTACGTTCCAGCAGCGCCTGAAAATCGCTTCGCGCCTGGGCTGCCTTGATTACTCCAAACGTATATTTTTGTCCCGGCACAGGCACATCAACTGCATCGTCACACGTGATCTGCAGGAAAACGCCCGTATTCGGCCCGCCCTTAAAAGCCTGCCCTGTCGAATGGAGAAAGCGAGGGCCAAACCCCATACACGTGGCAATCCTCCCGGCATCGCGCACGTCCTTCCGGATCGCCTGTAACTGCTGCTCATGCGCTTTGTTCATTTCCAAATAGGCAAGCAGCGCAAAATAATCGCTCGTATTGAAACGGCTCAGATGCGCCCTGAGATACCCTGCCAGCGTGCGATTACCTTTCATTACCGTCCGTAAGGAATCCGTATTCCTTTCATCTGTGTAGAGATTGATTCCCTCCCCGGTGAAGATGGGTGTTTCCGGGGGAAGTGTACCGTCTTTTTCATACTCGGAGGCTAGTTTCCGTGTCGCGATCTTGCTCGCTTCCACATCAGGCTGATCAAAGGGATTAATGCCGATAATCGAGCCTGTCACTGCGGTTGCGATCTCCCAGCGGAAAAATTCTTCACCCAGATCGTAAGGATCGTCTATCGCAATGCGTATAACGGGATGACCGGCACGTTCCAACGCTTCGATCAATTCGTCCTGTGCAGCATCCGGCGCCAAGCCCAGTCTCAGATAGACAAACAGGCGATCGTTGCCATAGACATCAGGCTTTCCGGGTATTTCCCGATCGACTGGAATCAATCCCTTGCCTGCCTTCCCTGTTGATCCGGCCAGCATTTGCTCCAGCCACGCGCCAAGATCATAAATGCCCGGCGAAGTAATAATCGTGGCTTTGTCGCGGCCAAATTTACCTGCGGCTACCCCAAGGATAGCACCAAGCATGACCCCCGGATTTTCTTCGATCGGAACCGATGGCATGCAGGCATAGACCATCTCCTCCGTTCTATCCAGAAACTTCACCACATCCACTCCCATGATGGCCGCAGGAACCAGACCAAAATCGGAAAGCGCCGAATAGCGCCCGCCAATATTTGGCCAGCCGAAGAAGACATGCCGAAAGCCATCGCTTTCGGCAACCTGCTGCATCCTAGAGCCTGGATCCGTAATGGCAATAAACCGTTTTCCGGCTTCCTTTAAACCAACGATCTGAGCAACCCGGTCGAAAAAATACTGTTTAAAAATGTTGGTTTCGAGGGTTGAGCCCGATTTGCTCGAAACAATGAAGAGGGTGTTTTTCAGATCGACCTTCTCTTCGTAAGCCTTCACCTGGGCCGGGTCGGTCGAATCGAGCACGTAAAGTTCCGGGAATCCGCTGATGGTACCGAATATCTGTTTCATCACTTCGGAACAGAGACTTGATCCACCCATGCCTAACAACAAGACGTGGGAGAAGCCGGTGTTTCTGGCTATTTCAGCGATCCGGGTCAAGCGCTGGATATGGGCCAACTGGTCATTGGCGATGCCAAGCCAGCCGAGCCACCGCGCTTCATCCTTGCCGGTCCACAACGACGCATCCCTGCCCCAAAGCCTTCTCACCTTCTCCTGTGCGCTCCATTCTGCCAATGTGTCCTTTACTGCAACGGCCATGGGTTCAGGGAGTTGGTAAGTCATACGATTAATTTTTCCTGTCCCTGCTTCTCTGCTTTGCTTCTTCACCGCCGTCAGCAGCTTGCCAAAGGCATCCGAGAAGAGCTGCACACCCTCGGCGAGTAACGTGTCGGCTACTTTTTTCAGGGAGACTCCGGCTTCAGCGAGCGCTTCCATGGTATCATAGGCAGACTCGATATCTTCTGTAAGGCTTGCACGAGGCCGCCCGTGATCTCGAAATGCCTCAAAGGTTGCGAGTGGGATCGTGTTAACGGTATCGGGCCCGATAAGCTCTTCTACGTATATGACATCACGATAGTTGGGATTTTTCGCGCTTGTGCTGGCCCATAACAAGCGCTGCGTCTGTGCGCCCCGGCTGCTCAGCGTCTGCCAGCGCGGGCCGCTGAAAAGTTCCAGATAGCGCTGGTAGGTTAGTCTGGCATTTGCAATAGCCACCTTGCCGGTAAGACTGCGCAGAAGGTTCTCTTCTTTTGGGGTCATCGCTGCCTGCAACCGCGCAGCTATGAGGGTGTCGATGGCGGTATCAATCCGGCTGATAAAAAAACTGGCAACGCTTGCTACCCGCTTCAGGTTACCGCCGCGGGTGGCGAATTTCTCCAGCCCTGCAATATACGCTTCCACCACCTGCTCGTAGACCTCGCGGGAAAAAAGCAGCGTCACATTAACGTTGATCCCCTCGCTGATAAGCTGATGAATGGCTGGAATACCTCTGGCAGTGGCCGGAATTTTGATCATCAGGTTGTCGTGCCCAACGGTTTGCCATAATCGTCTCGCTTCATCTATCGTGCCCGCCGTGTCGTGCGCAAGGAACGGAGACACCTCCAGACTTACATAACCGTCACGCTTCGAAGTCTCATCATACACCGGTCGCAAAGCATCTGCGGCATCCTGAATATCGCGAACTACGATTTTTTCATAGAGCGTTTTTGCATCCATCGTTCGCGCCTCCGGCGTTTCAAAAACATTGCGGTAATCAGCGCTGCCGGCGATGGCTTTTTCGAAGATCGCCGGATTGGAGGTTACGCCACGCAGTCCGTCATCATCGATCAGACGGCGCAACTCACCGCTGGTGATCAGGCTGCGGCGGATATAATCGAGCCACACGGATTGTCCAAAGACCTGCAGGGAGCGCAACCGGTTCTCCAGGGCTGTCATCTTGGCGAGCCTGCGCAGATGCCTGCCCTCACCGGTAAAACTCGCATGTACAAACGCATGAATCAGCTCACGGGCAAGCTCAATGCCAACAACACGACCACCGAGCACCAGCACGTTCATGTTGTCGTGCTCTACTCCCTGATGCGCTGAGTAGGTGTCATGGCATAGCCCGGCGCGAACGCCGTGAATCCTGTTTGCTGCCATCGATGCCCCTACTCCGCTGCCACACAGCAGGATGCCACGCTCTGCACGGTTTTCGCGCAGGGCTTTGCCGATGGCTTCAGCATAGTCCGGATAGTCTACAGGATCTTTGCTGTGAGTGCCCACGTCAAGCACCTCGTGATTCTCCCTGGTTAAAAAGGCTTTCACTTCTTCTTTCAGGTCGAATCCAGCATGATCAGAACCAACGACGATGCGCATATTTCACCTCAAATTTCTATCATGTCGCCCAGATTGGGTATCTCCGGCCGCAAACCGTGCTGTGAACGGATAAGCTCTGAAAATGTTTTTCGTGCCCGGTCTTCCCCATGCGTGATTATCACGCGGGGCCGTGAAGGCGCAACAGCGGCAAACCATTTCAGCAGGTCGTCCTGTCCGGCATGGGCGCTGAATCCCCCCATGGTGTGGACCGATGCGCGCACGGCGACTTCTTCGCCAAAGATCGAGACCGATTCCTTGCCGTCCACAAGTTGTCGCCCAAGGGTGCCGGGTGACTGAAATCCCACGATCAGGACGGCCGTCTCCGGACGATGCAAATTGTGCTTTAGATGGTGCATGATCCGTCCGCCGGTGCACATACCGTTGCCAGCCATGATCATGCATGGACCCTTCACATCATTGAGCACCTTGGAATCCCCTGCGGTAGAACAAAACTTCGCGCTCTGAAGATTCTCGCGCAGATCACCGGATTTGACCATGACCCTGGCCTCCTGGTCGAACAGCTCGTTGTGCTTGCCGTAAATTTTTGTCGCCTCGATCGCCAGGGGGCTGTCGAGGTAAATCGGGAATCGCGGCAGCGTTTTATTGCGGAATGCCCCTGCCAGGAGATAGAGCAGCAATTGTGTCCGCCCAACGGCAAATATGGGAACGAGAATTTTGGCCTTCTCTTCAATCGCCTTTGCGATAATTTTTCGCGCCCCGATGGCCGTCTCCTGCAGAGAGTGGTGATTCCGGTCTCCATAGGTAGACTCCATGATAACGACGTCTGCTCGTTCAAAGGGAACGGGATCGTTCAGCAGCGGCGCCCCGCGCGGCCCCAGGTCGCCGGAGAAGACCACAACCTTTTTTTTGCCGCCTTCCTCCACGGTCAGCTCGACGCTGGCCGAGCCGATCACGTGCCCGGCGTCGACCAGACGCGCCTGAACGCCCGGCGCAACCTGCACCGGCGGATTATAGGCAACCGGACTGATCAAAGGCTTCAGACGAAGCACGTCTTCTTCCTCATACAGCGGTTCGAGCGGTGTTTGACCTGAGCGTGCTCTTTTCCGGTTTTCACGGTCAAGATCTGCTTTTTGGAGAAAAAAAGAATCGCGGAGAATCAACCGCGCCACATCGAACGTGGGCTGAGTGGCATAGATTGGGCCATGATACTCCTTCCGGGTAAGTAACGGCAAACGGCCAATATGATCAAGATGTGCGTGGGTGAGCACCACCGCATCAAGTCTACCGCTTTCAAGCTTTGCCCGTTGACGATTCTTTGCACGTTCTTCCTTACCGCCCTGAAACAATCCGCAATCAACCAGCACGCTCGCGTGCTTCGTTTTCACGTGATAGGCAGAACCGGTTACGTCACCCGTTGCGCCGTGGAAATAGATTTTCATCGGTTTCCTCTTTAAGGTGCAAGGAATTTCAATGCGAAATCGTGGCGTAAGGGTTTATCCTCCGCCCTTAGCAGACCACAAGGGACTTCGTCGTGAGCCTTTGTCGTGAACTCAGACAAACGCTCAGTCAAACAATCAGTGCCACACCCGTTTGCTGTGCGCATATCTTAATACGGCCAGGTCCAGTTGACAATCTCCGGGCGATCGATGCCTTCCTCATGTGCGTAACGCAGATTGTCTATGATGGCATTCTTCATTTGCTCCTTTAGATGTGCTGCCTTTGTGCGCAACTTTGGCACACGGTCGATAATATCGATGACCAGATGGAAACGCGAAGTTTCGTTCAGCATCGCCAGTTCGAGCGGAGTATTGATGTTACCCTTTTCCTTGTAACCGCGCACGTGCAGGTGATCATGTCCCTTGAAGCGGTACGAGAGCTTGTGGATGAGCCATGGATAGCCATGAAAGTTAAAAATGATCGGTTTATCCGTAGTGAACAGGCTGTCGAACTCTCGTTCCGTTGACCCGTGCGGATGCTCAGACGCCGGTTGCAGCTTGAACAGGTCTACTACGTTGACAAAGCGCAGCTTCAGATCCGGCACCCGCTCACGCAGAATAGCGGCCGCCGCCAATGCCTCCATGGTGGCAACGTCGCCGCAGGAAGCCAGCACTACGTCGGGCTCTTCGCCCGCATCCGTGCTCGCCCTGGCCCAGATGCCAAGCCCTTTGGCGCAGTGAATGATCGCCTCGTCTATGGTGGTAAACTGCAGATGTTTCTGCTTATCGGCAACAATGACATTAATGCAATTCGTGCTGCGCAGACACTGGTCTGCCACTGCAAGCAGCGTATTGGCGTCTGGTGGAAGGTAGATACGCGTGACCGACGGGCTCTTGTTGGTAACAAGATCAATGAACCCGGGATCCTGATGCGAAAAGCCGTTGTGATCCTGGCGCCAGACCGTGGACGACAGCAGGATATTTTCGGAAGCGACCGATGCCCGCCACGGCACATGGTTCTTACAAATATCCAGCCATTTGGCGTGCTGGTTGAACATGGAATCAATGACGTGGGCAAAGGCCTCGTAGGTATGAAAAAACCCGTGGCGCCCCGTAAGCAGATAACCTTCCAGCCAGCCAATGAGGGTATGCTCGGAAAGCATCTCCATAACGCGGCCATCACGGGCGATCTCGCCGCCGTCTGCATCCTCCGGCAACATATCGGCCATCCAGGTCTTCTTGCTCACCTCATAGATAGCCTGAAGCCGGTTAGATGCGGTCTCATCCGGGCCGAAAACGCGGAAGCTCGTCATGTTGTTTTTCATCACGTCGCGCAGGTATTCGCCGAGGGGTTTCGTGTTTTCGTATTGCATGGTGCCACGGGAAGACACCTCTACAGCATATTTACGAAAATCAGGAAGCTTGAGTTCTTTACGCAGGAGCCCGCCGTTGGCATGCGGGTTGGCGCTCATACGCCGGTTCCCCCTTGGCGCCAAAGCCTTGAGTTCTGGTACGAGCTTACCGTCCGCATCAAACAACTCTTCAGGTTTATAACTGCGCATCCAGCCCTCCAGTAATTTCAAATTCTCCGGATTATCGCGCACGTCAGCAAAGGGTACCTGATGTGAGCGCCAGGAACCCTCCACCTTGTGTCCCTTGATCTCCTTCGGCCCCGTCCAGCCCTTGGGAGAACGCAGCACGATCATAGGCCAGCGAGGCCGGGAGGGGGTTTTCGAGTCCCTCGCCTTTTTCTGCTGGGCGCGGATCTCTCCGATAGCCTCTTCCAGCGTGGCCGCCATTTTCTTATGCATTTCCGCGGGATCGCTCCCTTCCACAAAATAGGGTTTATAGCCGTAGCCAGCAAACAGCGCTTCTAACTCCTGATGGGTAATCCGTGCAAGGATCGTTGGGTTGGCGATCTTGTAGCCATTGAGGTTCAGGATCGGCAGCACAGCGCCGTCACGCACCGGGTTGATAAACTTGTTGGAATGCCACGCGGTGGCAAGAGGTCCGGTTTCCGCCTCTCCATCGCCCACCACACAGGCAACGATGAGGTCGGGGTTGTCGAGCGCCATGCCGTAGGCGTGCGAGAGGCTGTAACCGAGTTCGCCGCCTTCATGAATGGAGCCTGGGGTTTCCGGAGTAACGTGGCTTCCGATATGTCCGGGGAAAGAGAACTGCTTGAAAAATTTCTGCATCCCCTCTGCGTCCTCACTCTTATCTGTGTAAATTTCCGAGTAGGTGCCTTCGAGATACGCCGGCCCCAGCACTCCGGGCGCGCCGTGGCCAGGCCCTGCCACGAAAATTACGTCAAGGTCGTGCTTGACGATCATCCGGTTCAGATGTATCCAAACAAAGGACAGCGCCGGACTCGTACCCCAGTGGCCGAGCAGCCGGTACTTTATATGCTCTGTCTTCAATGTTTCCCTGAGCAACGGGTTTTCCTTGAGATAGATCATGCCTACAGAAAGATAATTGCACGCCCGCCAGTAGGCGTTCATCAGTTCCAACTCTTTGTTCGTTATTGGATTTTCCATGATGCCCCCCTTTTCCTGAACGTAAACAAGATTTGAAAAATATTGCACACAGCCGTGTTCCGGCTATTTTCAGTTCCTTTTACATCACGGTATATCAGGTATCATTACCGGCCATCTCTTTCCCATCATTTCCCTCCCCGAACGGGCTGATAAAGACAATAATGAACAATTTGGTTTTTTGAAAAAGGTAGCGTCGATCGTTCGACTGAGCCCACGACGAAGTCTCTTTATGGTCGGCGGCACCGGGAGTAAACCACCCGCGCTACATATCTTGTTTCATGCTGACTGCAGAGAAAGGTACAAATTTTTCAAATAGCTAACTGGGTACGACAATACCAGAAACACCAAACCGTGTAATCAACGCTGTCAGGGTTTTGAACCCTGACAGCGTTATGGCAAACGTCCTAAATAGATATCTATGAATTGTCATTGCAGGCGCCTGCAATGACAACATTCTTTTATCGCGGACTATCGTTAATGATATATTCATCCGTTTTTCGTTAAAAATATCTTTGAAAGACACGATCGGGAATTCCCGTAGCTAACGGTCTTGAAGCGCGTGGATAAGACGGCAAAAATTTCGACGGCCTTTGTCCTACCAAAAAATAAAAAAGATTGCAAGCTTTTTTTGTTTCAGGCCGTGTTGTCCGGTTAGAAATTTGCGTGTCTTGTTTTATTGCTCTCGAGATGTAATTCCCGCATGTTTTTAGCGGGAATCCAGGAAGTTCAGGGTTCACGGGATACCCGATAAAAGCGTTCGGGTATGACAAAACCGTACCTGCGAATTTCTAACCGGACAACGTTGAGTTTCGGGAGGAATTTTTGTAATGATTTAGTTTTTTAAAAACATTTTGCACGAATGGTATTTATTGTAGGGGCAGGTTTCAAGCCTGCCCCTACACGGCATGAGAAACATGGTTATTGTTGGGAATTTTGCGAAAACTAAATGGTTACGAAATTCCTTTTCACAAATTCGCGCTCATTCCGAGAATGCATGTCATACACGCATTGTCCAAAGAGCACCGCATGATGATAAATGATCTGATTTTGAAACGTTTTACGGTAGGGAGTTTCCCTGTCAACGGGTATTTGGTGGCCGACCCTGTGACGCGGATTTGGAATATATCACACGGACAAACAACGTTTGTCCGTGCCACCCTATAACCCGTTTAAATAAAATAAAAATTCACAATCAAATTATTCGTAATGATTTAGTTTTTTGAAAACATTTTGCATGAATGGTATTTATTGCAGGGGCAGGTTTCAAGCCTGTCCCTGCACGGCATGGGAAACATGGTTATTTTTGGGAACCTTTCGAAAACTACATGGTAAGGATTGGCCTAGTTTACCAGCCGCTACCAGGTACAAGGCTATGCCGGAGAGGGGAAGATCCATGCCGTCAGCCATTCGTTGCGGGGTGGTGAGGTCATTGAGGCTGGACA
>NZ_MJUW02000109.1 GCF_001753675.2 Candidatus Brocadia sapporoensis
TCATATCTGCTCCTCCTCTTTACTGGTTTAAGAGTTTATTTCACGATGCCTCTATAATACAACTTCGCATCGCTTTGTGAAGGAGCCTTCTATATGATTATCAGACCTTGAATATAGAATATGCAAGAAAAAGCAGATTGATATGAAAGTTCTTTTTTTAGATATTATACTACTTGAAATGACGTTCCTAATGGTTGAAAGTCAGCGGTATCTTAATGTTCGAGATTAGCCCTGATTTCTTCAAATTTTCTGACGGTTTCCTGGGTGTAAAGGCGTTCACCGCAACGGAGACAGACTTCCGCATGTACTTTTAAAGCGGCAGTGTTATTACCACCGCGTAAAAGCTTTTCTACCTCTTTTTCGATCATTTCATTCCCACAAGCGGGGCATTTTTCAAATGGCATCATTGTTTCCTTCTCCTTTCTCGTCAATTAATCCATAGATTAGGATCTGGACGATAAACCGTAATAGCACAGTCCACAGATTCATTTCATTGTGTACCCAAATCCTATGAACAGGGCTACCGCTAAAAGTCTGGCCATATATCTAACAACTTGGATATGGTTTGTCGTTCGGGTAATCCTCAATGATTTCACCATGGAAGACAAAAAACAAACTTCATCAAATGTGAGCTTATCAGCTTCGGCTTCTTCGTCAGCATGGTCGGTGATTCTGACCCGGTTTGCTTGAAACGATTTTATAATGTTAGCAATGTTCATCCGGTTTTTTCAGATTTTAGTTGTTTAGGGATTTGTTCAGCTATGGGCAGCCTTACTCCCATCTTTTAAGGCTAAAAACCACCTTACCGACAATAGGATCTACTTCTACTTCTTTAAGAATGATATATTCAAAGCCATGTTTCTTAGCAAAATGAGGGCTGACACTGATAAGCTGGAGTGCCTTGCTTTTCTCCTCGTAATGGAGATGCTTTACATAATATAAATCATCCTTTCGAAAGGAATGAATTCTCTACGTTATGACATTGGTACTCCTTAAATAACGTAGCGCCGATCCTTCGTGGTCGGCGAAGCTATAGCACACGCCAGGCGGGGGGATAAACCATCTGCGCTACGCTTTTCTCGTCTTTCATCCATCATCTATCCTTTCTTGTTTCGGTGAGAGGGGTCAACGAAACATCCCGCCCGCATGGCATGCACAATCCCCCGCGATAGCCCTAATACCGGGAACAAGGGATCGGCGCTGCCTTTTTCAAAAAGCTAAATTGTTATCGCCTTTGTATCTCAGATTTTTGTTGTTTCCGACTTGTTCAGGTCAGGTATAGCATCATGGAAGCGTTCTATAGTATTACCGTGTAAAACCATTCTTTTTTTGCAAGTTTTTCTACGTCCCCCGCATCCCCCCTTGATAGAAAGGATTTGTTTTTGGGCTTTGCTGCGTTATGGTTTATTTTTATAAAATTTGTGGTGGGAAGACGACTCCTGAAATAGACGGGTTTTTACTTCATAAAACGGCTAAGAAACGCCTTTGTCCTGTCGTTTTTAGGATTGAAAAATATCTCTTTGGGACTTCCCTGTTCGACAATTTCACCCTTCTCCAGAAAGACCACCTGTGTCGAAACGTCCCTTGCAAAGCCCATCTCATGTGTTGCAATAACTGTCGTCATCCCTTCCAACACCAGACCCCTGACAACCAGGAGTACTTCCTCAACCATCTCGGGATCAAGGGAAGACGTCGGTTCGTCAAAGAGCATCGCTTCAGGCCTCATCGCCAGGGCGCGTGCAATGGCCACACGTTGCTGTTCTCCGCCTGAAAGTTGACCGGGATATTTTTGCGCCTTCTCCCCGAGATGTATCTTCCTGAGCAAAGAAAGGGCGTCTGACTCGGCCTCAGACGGATCGATACCCAATACAGAAACCGGTGCTGCAGTTATGTTATGAAGTACCGTCATGTGAGGAAAAAGATTAAACTGCTGAAAGACCATTCCCATTTTCCTGCGGATATTCTTTACTGCGAGAGATTTCTGTTTCTTATGATAAGCTCGTTCGTTAATGCCATAGAGTTTTTGACCATCAACAGATATGCAACCTCCCTGAAATGTCTCCAATCCGTTCATGCATCGCAGGAGCGTGCTCTTACCGCTGCCAGACGGTCCAATCATAGCGGTAACACTTCCCTTTTCTATTGTGAGGTGCAGACCCCTGAACAAGGATTGACGGCCATACGCCTTGAATAAATTACAAATTTCTATCATATGATCTTAATCTTTTCTCCAGCCTTCTGGCATAGAGAGAGAGCGGATAGCTCATACCGAAATAGAGGAGCGCAGTAATAATTCCCAATTTGAAAAAATCCATCGAGGCGGCGGCCAACATGCTGTAACTCTTCGTCAGTTCTGTGATGGCAATGACAGAGACCAGAGATGAATCTTTAAAGAGAGCGATAAAATCATTGGTCATGGGCGGTATGGTAATATGCAATGCCTGAGGCAGGATGATTCGTCTTAAGGTCATGTATCCGGACATGCCGAGCGACAACGCTGCCTCGGTTTGTCCCCGGGGAACTGCCTGAATGCCGGCACGATAGATCTCCGCCTCATAAGCAGCGTAGTTCATACCTAACCCAAGAATGGCAGCGGCAAAGGCGCTCAGCGAGATACCGACGTTTGGCAAACCATAATACAGGATATATAACTGGATAAGAAGTGGCGTTCCGCGGTAAATCTCAACATAAGCCTCGGAAATCTTTTGCATCCATGCATTCCCATATAATCTCATAATCGCCAGGATAAGTCCCAGAACAACGGCCAATATCATGGATAAAAGTGAAATGCCTATAGTAACTACAGTACCTTTTAGCAAGGTAGGCAGAAATCGTGTTACCGCAATGGGCGCCTTTTCAGAAAAAGACGGCAGACTTTCTGTATATTTTTGGAGGAGCCCTTCATGTAAAAAGAGCTTCTCTTGTGAAAGATTCCATAACCCCCAACGCCGGTAGATCTTTTTTAATTCCCCAGTTCTCAGAAGTTTCTCGATGATCTTATTCAACTCCTCTGCCAGGGCTGAATCCTCCTTCCTCAGAGCAATGCCATAGTACCCTTCACCGACAGGGTTGCCCACCATTCGCAGTTGTGGATTCGGCAAGGTATAGTACGCAGCAATTGGTAAATCCACAAAAACAGCATCAATACGGTTTAAAGAAAGGTCTTTGAAAGGCTCTACCTGTCCGCTATAGACACTCACAACAACATCCCCCATCTCTTCCAGCATCCGTTTGGCCACCGTATTATATAAGACACCGACCTTTTTGCCGTGAAGATCTTCCAGATGATTAATACGGTTATCTGAGGCACGAACGACAATCTGCTCAGCGTACACATAGTACGGACGGGTAAATAACACAGACTGCGTCCTCTCCGGCGTAATTTCAATACCGTTCAGTGCAATATCAAAATCCCCGCGCAGAAGGGAAAGCAGGACACTATCCCATGCATTCTGAAAGTACTGCACCTTTACTCCCAATTCCCGGGCAATAGCCTCAACCAGTTCCACCTCAAAACCAATGAGTTTTGAAGGATGCGCAGGGTCGTGGTAAACATACGGGGCGCCCCCTTCAGCATCAAACCCCCAGGTGATCACCCCGGAATTCTTTATCTTTTCAAGGGTGTCCCGGGAAGCAAATGCGTTTATTTGAGAAAAATATAGTACCAATAAACACACCAGCAATACGACAATGCTTCGAATGTTAAAAGGATTATGTTGCATAGCCATAAATATAAGCCAATCATGAAATCTTCTCAAGATAAATCCTTGACAATACAAATGAATTTCGGTTATACTTTCATTTTGTAAATTCCATGATCCTTAAAAGGACAGGTATTATTAAGGTTAATTCTTCATGCATCAAGTTCTTGTGGAAAAGAGTTACCCTCCTTATCTATGACCATCAACTACATACAAAGGTCAAAATAATTTCTGACTATCTGCTACCTCCTCAAGAAAGAAGTGGTAATCTTCCCAAATCGAACAGAATGCTTACCGGAATCACAATGGTCTTCGCAGGAACAACAATCCATTTGGAATTCTGTTGTAAATTTTTTTAACAGTTTACCTCATTCTAAATCTTTTTTAACTGGATGAGGCACTGAATTATTCCGAACCATTTTAGGACCAAAAAGGAGGTCGAGATGAATATTTTTGTAGGTAATTTGTCCAGAGATGTCACCGAAGATGACTTGCAGAAGGCTTTTGAAGCTTTCGGGCAGGTCAAGTCTGTCAAAGTAATAAAGGACTTATTCAGCGGAGAATCAAAAGGATTCGGATTCGTGGAGATGCAGGCCAAGGCTGAAGCCCAGTCCGCAATCAACGGGCTAAACGGTAAGGAATTAAAAGGACGAGCGCTTAACGTAAACGAGGCCCGTCCTCGTCCGGAAGGAGGCAGAGGTGGCGGAAGATTTGGCGGAGGAAGACAGGGTGGTGGTGGTGGTGGGCGACGTTTCTAGGAAAATACTGACCAGAATTTAATTGGAACACAGGAGGGCTTTGCCAGAGGGAGCTTAAAAGAAAATCTGAGATTTTTAAACTGCCTCTGGTAGTCTTCACGTGAAAATTCAGTATGTCAAAACACTGAACGCTGACAGTTTATCACACAACCAAGCTCATAGCGAAACACCGCAACCGAAATGTCAACAGCAAAGAATCAACGCCATAATTTTTGTCACCGAGAACCTTCATGGGTAATTGAGAAATACGAATAAGGACCATATGAAAAAATTAGATACATTCAGGGCGCTGGGATTATCAGAAAACACATTACAAGCATTGGAAAAAAAGGGTTTTGAAGAGCCCACTCCGATTCAGCAAAAGACAATCCCAATTCTCCTCAAGGGAGAGGTAGATATAATCGGACAGGCCCAGACAGGAACAGGAAAAACGGCTGCATTTGGGCTCCCCATACTCGAAAAGATACCAGAAAAAACAAAAACTGTCCAGGCGCTGATTCTTGTGCCCACGAGAGAACTGGCCATCCAGGTATCAGAAGAATTAAACTCCTTTAAAGGAGGCAAAATTCTGCAGATCATGCCCATCTACGGAGGCCAGTCGATGGAAGAACAGTTGAGAAGGTTGAAAAAAGGGATAGATGTCGTAGTCGGAACCCCCGGAAGAATACTGGATCATCTCAGGAGAAAAAGTATACGTCTGAGTCATATATCGTATTTGGTCCTTGACGAAGCGGATGAGATGCTCAATATGGGATTTATTGATGACGTAGAAGAAATTATAAGAAATACCGGTGAACAGCGGAGGATGCTGCTCTTTTCCGCTACCATGCCGGGAAAAATCATAAGCATCGCAGAAAAATATATGAGAAACTATGAGATGGTCGGGGTAAAAAAAGAGCAGCTTACCACAAGCCTGACGGATCAGATCTATTTCGAGGTGGCGCCTTCGGATAAATTTGATGCATTATGCAGGATCATCGATATTGAACATGAATTCTACGGCCTCATATTTTGCAGGACGAAGATTGATGTGGACAATCTTGCAAACAGGCTTATGGAAAGAGGGTATGACGCAGAAGCGCTGCATGGCGATATATCTCAAAACCAGCGGGAAATCGTCTTAAACAAGTTTCGAAAACAACGGATAAATATTCTGGTAGCTACGGATGTTGCCGCCAGAGGCATTGATATTCAAAACTTAACGCATGTCATCAATTATTCCCTGCCTCAGGACCCGGAATCGTACATCCACAGGATAGGTAGAACTGGCCGGGCCGGAAAGGAAGGAACCGCTATTACGTTTGTTACGCATGATGAATATAGACGGCTCATCCTGATTAAAAAAATTGCAAAAACAGATATCCGGAAAGAAAAACTGCCGAGAATTGAAGATGTAATACATCAAAAAAAATCCAGGATAAAAACAGAAATTTCCCAGATCATTACCTCGGAAAACATGAACGGATATGTACAACTTGCGCAAGAAATGCTGAAAGAAAACGAGGCAGAAAAGGTCCTGGCAGCCCTTTTAAAACATACTTTTCAGGACGAACTGGATGAAAGTAATTATAATGAAATCAGAGACGTTTCTATTGACAGAAAAGGGACGACACGCCTCTTTGTAGCGCTGGGAAAAATCGATGGTATGACGCCCAGAAAATTAGTAACATTTATCAAACAACAGGCCAAAGTTCATAGCGAAAAAATTAAAAACGTTCAGATATTTGACAAATTTTCTTTTATAACAGTTCCCTTTGAGGAAGCGGAAATTATGTTAAATATTTTCAAGAAGAAGATGAACGGCAAAAAACCTATCGTTGAACGCGCAAAAAGATAATCTTTTCTTGACCACCGGAAAAATCATTTATGTCCTTGCATTAGTTTGAGTTTTTTGTAGATAGAAAATTCAAACTCAGCTTCAACGTGCATACCCTTTTCCCCATACAGCAATCCTAAATTCTTATGGACATCCATATCATCCGGATTGATATCCAATACCTTTTTGTAGGCCTCAATAGCCTCATCCCGCCTGCCAATCTTCTGGTAAACGAGTCCCAAATTGTAATAGGCATCTACCAGGCGGGGGTCGATTTCTACCGCCTTTTCCCAGTAAGGGATGGCAGTGGTGTACATATTTTTCCTGGCATAGGCATTGCCCAATTTATTCTGTGTCTCCGCCTGCTCAGGGTAGATTTCAATGATCTTTTCCCACATATGTATGGCCTTATCTGTTAAGGCCTGCATATCATAGGCATCCGCGAGACTGCT
The DNA here is from genome assembly GCF_001753675.2 of Candidatus Brocadia sapporoensis. Taxonomy (GTDB): domain Bacteria; phylum Planctomycetota; class Brocadiia; order Brocadiales; family Brocadiaceae; genus Brocadia; species Brocadia sapporoensis. Next base: position 6,728 of record NZ_MJUW02000109.1, read on the forward strand.
CATGGTATCGTAATCGGATGGATTGATCTCCAGAACTTTCTTCCACATGGAAATAGCCTTATCCAGCTTATTCTGGTTAAAATACGCCACTCCAAGATTAAAGCAGGCGTCCGCATTTTTGGGATTGAGTTCGATCGTTTTTTTCCATGCAGCGATAGATTTGTCGTGTTTACCTTTTGCTGCATAGAGTTCGCCGGAATTGTAATATGCCTCTGCATAATCGGGCTTTATATCAATTGCTTTCTTGTATTCCGATAATGCCTCTTCCAGCATATCCCTTTTCGTATAAACCTCTCCAAGCTTAAAGTAGGCCTCGGCAATTTTAGGATTAAGCTTAAGTGCCTTTTCCAGGGAGGTAACGGCGTCTTCAGGCTTACCCTCTTCACTATAAACGAGTCCAAGGTTATAGTGCGCCTCCGCAAAATTTGGATCTAATTCTAACACCTTTTTAAATGCGTCCTCAGCCTCATTAAAATTACCCTCCGCATAGAGTGCAATCCCCAGGTTATTATATGCCTCAGTATAATTCTTATCCCATTGAATAGCGGATTTATGTTCGATAACAGACTTTTCAAGATCACCCTGTTCATAATACATTAAGCCGAGATAATTGTGTGACTCGGCATCCTTAGGATTAAGTTCAATTGTTTGCCTAAACTCACCTATCGCCTTATCGTTTAATTTCTTTTTATAATAAATCAATCCCAGCATGAAATGAGCATCTGCTTCTTTCGGGTCAAGTTTAATTGCCTTCTTCAGATAAAGAGTGCTTTCATCCAGCATTTTTTTATCGTAATAAAGGAGCGCCAGGTTGTAGTTTGTATCTGCAGCCGATGGATTCAATACGAGGCTTTCTTGCAATGCTGATAACGATTCCGTATATGCATTTTTCCTTTTATACGCCAATCCAAGATCATTGTAAACGTCCGCTCTTTCTGTCGTTTGGTCAGGCTTGTAATACGACAAGGCGGCAAGCAATTCGGCAATCGCATCATCTATTTTATCCTTTTCATAATAGGACTTTCCCAGATAATGATGTAATTCCCCATCTCCCTGTATTCCTTCTGCCGCCAGTTTCAATTCATCCAGGGCTTCTTCCATCATTCCTTTTTTAAAACAGGAAATGCCAGCAGCCTTGTGCTGTGCCGGTGTGCCAGCGCTAGTAGTCGAATTGGAATACCCCCCTGACGGTTTTTTCTCAGGATAAGGAGTCCGGCACGCTATTGGTACGATAATCACAAATAGAGTTACCAGGAATTGTATTTTGATATTCACGATATCTTTGGAATTAGAATGGTGGATGTATTTAAACGTTGATTATCAGAGTATGAAAATACCTTAAGGAAAATATCTTGTCTGCTCACTAAAATCACTGTAGCAAAGCCGTTTAGTAATGTCAAACACTTATTCTCTTCCATCCAGCAAATCACCCAGTCCACCCAAAACACCGCCTTCCTCTTTGCGTCTATACATACCATATTGCAAGATTCTTCCCGCCAGTCTGCTGATAGGTAATGACTGTAACCATACTTTGCCCGGTCCTCTTAGCATAGCAAAAAATAATCCTTCACCGCCGAACATCCAGTTTTTTATCCCCTTAATAAACTCAATATCAAAATCTACTCCTGCCGTATAGGCAACCACGCAGCCGGTATCTACTTTTACAATTTCTCCTGCTTTTAATTCCCTTTCAATAACATAGCCACCTGCATGAGCAAACGCAAACCCATCACCCTCTAATTTTTCCATAATAAACCCTTCGCCACCAAAAATACCGGTACCTAATCTTTTCTGAAATTCAATACCAACGCTCACTCCTTTGGCAGCACACAAAAACGCATCTTTTTGTGCAACGATCTTCCCGCCCAATTGTTGCAAATCAAAAACAATGATCTTTCCGGCAAAGGGTGCGGCAAAGCTTACCCGTTTTTTACCCTGGCCAATATTGGTAAAGGAGGTCATAAACAAACTTTCACCTACCAGCAGACGCTTGCCCGCACTAAATATTTTCCCCAGTACACTATCGTTCTGCTGCCGGCTACCGTCTCCAAAAATGGTATTCATGTAAATATCATTGTCCATCATCATAAAAGCACCGCTTTCAGCAATGGCTGTTTCGTTGGGGTCTAATTCAATTTCGACATATTGAAGCTCTTCTCCATAAATTCTGTAATCAATTTCATGATCATTACGCATAACAACCCTTTTATCTTAAGTACAATAATCTAAAAAATACAGTTATCTTCAATGTTGTCCGGTCAGAAATTTGCTGGTACGGCTTTGTCATACCCGAACGCTTTTATCGGGTATCCAGTGAACCCAGAACTTTCTGGATTCCCGCTAAAAACATGCGGGAAGGACCTCTCGAGAGCAATAAAACAAAACACGCAAATTTCTAACCGGACAACACTGAGTTATCTTAAAATTATAATAAACGGAAATAAACGCCATCCCTGTGTTTTGAGCAACAAATGACAAAAAGTTGTTTTTGTTTTTGAGGCGCTATTAAAGCAAAAAATGAAGTAAATTACTATTTTTAATCCTTTTCAATTAAATTGAATAGCAAAAAAACAGAAAATATTATTTTGATAAAAAAGCTGAGGAAATTGGCAAAAATCAAATAATGTGGTATAATAATAGTGGAGAGGAACAAGAAGAGAGTTAATGGGGTTAAACGTTCCTCAGAATACAATAAATGAATTTAAAAATGTATAAAATGTATTTTATCTACCGCTCTAAGTTCCTCTCCGAATGTTCTTTGGTATTATCAGTAACATTAAAATAAGACCCGCCCAACAACTTTCAAAAATACATAAAGTGCGCTGTGGTCTTTGAAATGTTACTGTTAACATAACGCTTCCTTAACCCGATGGAAAAACAGAAAGGGGTGTACGTGATGAGGAAGTTAGAAAGGTAGCCTGGTAAGCCTTAAATGGTATACCAGGCTACTGTTGTTTACACCTATTACATTTAGTTTAGTAAGCTTTTTTGGCGTGACCTTCTGTTACAGCTTTTTCTGCGTCGACTTTTGACATGATTTTACTCATGCCACACCCGCAATCTTTACATTTGCCTCTAGCCATATATCCACCTCTGGCAGTCAGAGTCATTTGTGCATCAGACATCTCTTTTTGTGCTTTACATTTCATGCATCTTGCTTCCATGGTTATCTCCTTGTTTAAGTATTTCCCCATTTTAATTTAAATTTCACGAACTTCTTTTTTTAGTTCCAAAAAAACTAACATTCGTGATACCCCAATTCAATAATGGACCGTAATGACCAACATGTATATACCATATACGCAGTAAAGCTGCAACCAACTCTCCAAATGAAGGCACCGAAATGAGGTTGTAAAAAAACTTACGAAAAAAGGAAAAGATTTCACAAGATATTACTATAATGTTTCAAAAAATGCTATCGAAAACTTCCTCCGCAGACATAAAACCAGACTTTCATAAGTTTATAGAGCAGACGTCAATACTATCGACTCATCTGAAAAACCTGCCCGGCTATAATATGGATGATTCAGATCAAATTACCTATGAATTTCATTTCTGACTCGTTTCCGAGACGGTTGTTAAGTATCTCAATCCCATGTCTGTGAACATATCGACAACCGCTGCTTTTGCCGATTTTACAGATAGTTATTGAATGTATTCCGGGTATATAGTAAAATTTTTATTTAATTTTTTTATGACATAGCGATAAATCATTATCATAAAATCCTGTAATATACTTGTTCGCTGAAAACAAATGGCTGATAGTAGGTTGCAGGCTTTCGGACCTTTGGAATTTAAATTAAGGGACACTACTTGTGACCAACAATAACATCATTATCTTTGATACCACACTCCGCGATGGAGAGCAATCTCCGGGCGCCAGCCTGGATATCAACGAAAAGGTACAGATTGCACGACAATTGGTGCTCCTGAATGTAGATGTTATCGAGGCCGGATTCCCGGTATCATCGCCGGGTGACTTTGAATCCGTCAGGAGAATTGCGCAGGAAATTCATGGAGTTTCCATCGCCGGTCTTGCCCGAGCCGTCGAGAAAGATATCGACAGCGCAGCCAAAGCATTGGAGGAGGCAGATAAACCTCGTATCCACGTCTTTCTCGCCACCTCAGAAATCCACAGAAAATATAAACTTCAAAAGGCAAAAGACGAGATACTTCATCTGGCCGTTAAGGGCGTGAAACATGCCTTACGTTACGTAGATGATGTTGAATTTTCTACAGAAGACGCATCGAGGACAGAACTCGATTTTCTCACCCAGGTGGTTGATGCAGTTATTGCTGCCGGTGCAAAAACCGTTAATATTCCTGATACGGTAGGCTATGCGGTGCCAGAACAATATGCCTCCGTTATCAGCGGTTTAAAGAAAAATGTTAAGAATATTGACAAGGCAATCATCAGCGTACATTGCCACAATGATCTCGGACTCGCCGTAGCTAATTCTCTGGCGGCAATAAAAGCTGGCGCCCAACAGATCGAATGCACCATCAATGGTATTGGAGAACGGGCTGGGAATGCAGCGCTCGAAGAGATCGTTATGGCCCTAAAGACCCGCCATGACTTTTACCAGCGCTCTACCCGCATCGTTACCAGAGAACTCATTGCCACGAGCAAGCTGGTAAGTACCCTGACAGGACTGCGGGTGCAGCGGAACAAGGCCATTGTCGGCGAAAATGCATTTGCACACCAATCCGGAGTGCATCAGGATGGGGTGATCAAGGAACGCTCCACGTACGAAATTATGAAACCCGAAGATGTCGGATATCTAAAAACCCGTCTCGTGCTGGGAAAGTTGTCCGGGCGGAATGCCTTAAAAACGCGAATTAAGGAATTGGGATACGAATTATCAGAAAACGAATTCGAACGCGCCTTTGAGAAATTTAAACACATCGCCGATAAGAAAAAGGAGATCTTCGACGAAGACGTTGAAGCCATTATTGGCATAGAAAAGATGGAAGTCCCCGCCATCTTTCATTTAGAAAACCTCAGTATCAGTTGCGGGCCCAATGCAGTACCAACTGCCGGCGTAAGTCTGAAATTACCGGGTGGCCGCCTGGTGAACAACACAGCCATCGGTGATGGCCCTATTGACGCACTTTTTAAAGCGATCGATCTTTCCACCGGCATTACTGGCACGTTGCAAGATTATAATATTCGGGCCGTTACCCGTGGAAAAGACGCCATGGGTGAGGTACATGTGAACATTGAAGTAAATGGCAGGACGATCGGGGGACGTGCCGTAAGCACGGACATCATTGAGGCTAGCGCAAAAGCCTATTTAAACGCCATTAATAAGGTGGCTGCGATGAAATCAAAATAGTTTTCTGCAACAGACACAAATTAAAAATTAAAACATCTCTCAAACAAACTGATGATCTGTATACCCATCACTGCAAACAACCTTGATGACGCTCTCCAGGACATGGCAGAAGCATCGAAATTTGCAGATATCATCGAAGTACGCCTCGATTACATAAAAAATCCAGACCTGAAATACATTCTGGAAAGACGAACAAAACCCCTCATTATCACAAACCGCCCTGATCGTGAAGGCGGCAAGTTTAATGGAAGTGAAGAAGAGAGGATCGCTGTCCTGAAACACGCAATCCAGCTCCAGGCAGATTTCGTCGATATCGAGCACGACAGCATTCATAATTTATGCAGGGACACGGGGCTCCATGTCCCTTCAAGCAAAACAAAATTTATTGTATCCTACCATAATTTCCGTGAGACACCTGATGACTTGATTTCCCTGTACCAAAGACTCAGCCAAAGTGATGCTGACACCATAAAAATAGTTACCCACGCAAATTCAATCACGGATAACATCAAAATCTACCGACTACTCCAACAAGCACGAAGACCTTTAATCTCATTTTGTATGGGTGAGTACGGTATAATCAGCCGTATCCTCTATAAAAGGTTTGGCAGTTATCTGACCTTTGCCTCGCTTCGGAAAGGGAAGGAATCTGCCCCAGGCCAAATCACCATTCAGGAATTTTTACTTACCTATCAGGCTCAGAGACAAGAGAAAGATACGGGAATCTATGGACTGATTGGAAATCCCGTCTCTCATAGCATCAGCCCAATGATTCATAATACCCTCTTCAAGGAAATGAACTTCAATAGTATCTATGTTCCTTTTAAGGTAGACAACATCGGTGATTTTTTCAGATCGTTTAGGGAATTGGATGTAAAGGGTTACAGCGTAACAATTCCGCATAAAGAGTCGGTAATAAATCACCTGGATGCAATAGACCCCGTGGCAAAGAAGATCGGTGCAGTAAATACCATTGTTAATAAAGATGGCAAGTTCGTTGGTTATAACACAGACTGTAAGGCGGCCATCCTGGCATTGGAAGACATTCATCAAGTATCTGGAATGGGCACGAAGAATGACCATCTAAAAGACAAACGCATCACGTTGTTAGGGGCTGGAGGCGCTGCCCGCGCCATCGCATTCGGATTACAGGATCGCGGTGCACAGGTAACAATTGTAAGCAGGAATTACGAACGGGCGCAATCACTGTCCAGAGACGTTGGCTGCTCATCAAAGGAACTCAAAGATTTACAGAAGATTGAAACGGACATCCTGATCAATGCCACCCCTGTGGGCATGTTACCCGCGGTTAATGAAACTCCCATTGACAAGAAGCTACTAAAACCCAGCACGGTCGTCTTTGATACTATTTATAATCCTATAGAGACGAGACTGTTGCGTGAGGCCAAAGCGCAAGGCTGTAAGATCGTCGGTGGCCTGCCGATGTTTGTAAACCAGGCGGCAGCACAATTCGAACTGTGGACTGGCATGAAACCTTCACGCGCCTTGATCGAAGATATTGCTTATAAAAAACTTCTTGGAGAGTGAAAGAGATCACTTGTATCGGCATTGAACATCATCTTGATTGGTTTTCGTGGCACTGGCAAAACTACGATCGGTAAAATACTGGCTCAACAGCTTGACAAAGAATTCGTTGACGCCGATGAATACCTCGAACAAAAACAGGGGAAGACCATTAAAGACATCTTTGCAGAAGGTGGCGAGCCGTTGTTCCGGGAGATCGAGGTGCAAATGATTGCGGAATTATGCCGTCTGGACAATAGGGTCATCGCCACAGGGGGCGGCGTAATCCTTCGGGAAGAGAACGTAAGGAGGCTCAAGAAAAACGGGATTATCATCTTCTTAGATGCCGATGTGGACACCCTATACAGACGAATTCAAGGGGATGCACAGACAGCGCAGAAAAGGCCAAATCTTACCAGTCGCAGTGCGTATGAGGAAATTGAGTATCTTTTAGCATACCGGAGGCCGTTTTATGACAGAATAGCTGATTTTGTAATAAGCACCGCCAGCATATCCAAACACGATGTTGCAAATAAGATATTTAACCTTATCCACAACCACGTGATGGACTGAAAGGGTTAATGTCTTTATGCATCTGATTTATTGATTACATTACTTTGTTAAAAAACGTTTGTGAAAAAATATTTTTAAGTCATAAGTCGAA
>NZ_MJUW02000087.1 GCF_001753675.2 Candidatus Brocadia sapporoensis
AGGGTATTACAGAAGGTCGATTTTCGCACTGCGAAAATCGTTTGCAGAATTTAGGTAATATTTATTTGCACAATAATAACAACATCAAGTGTAATCAAATTCTATCATTTATTCAGGAATATAATCAATATTTTCACCGACGTTAGCAAGTTTGTTTTGGCTTTCCAATTCTTTCAATTGTTTAATATTCTTATACGTTTCGTCAATTAAAATATTCCTTTTCTGCAGATACTTGGGCAGAGGAACATTAATTTCTTCGTTTTCCCTACAAATATCAAGATATCTTTTTATTATTTCTAACTCTCCTTTCGCTTTTTCTTGTTTATTACGATACCACAAATCTTTTACCATTTCTCTGATTTCCTTTAATATTTCACCCATACCTTGAAAACTGAAACCACCAGGAGATGATATTCTAATACGATAGACTTGTAGTCTTTCGTGTTCATTTGAATAATAGTCTAAATTGTTTAAAATATATTCTATATCAGGAATTCCTTTATCTAAAGATAACATTGCCTGATCGGGAAGATTAAATGGAGGCAGTGGGTAAAAAAGTTTTGTTTTACGCCACAATCTAAGGGTTTCTTTCCATATTTTATAGTAATCATACATAATCGGATGATCCATATATTTTTCATACTTATGAAACCAATGATCTAAACTTTCTAAATAGCTATCTTGAGCTTTTTTATAAATGTTTTTACTAAGAAATAAATCATATATGTTACCTATGCTAGTGGATAACAAAGTAAGATCATTAATTGTCCATGTCCCTTTTGTTTTAAACCCGAAAGTAATTTTATTAGAATTTTCACTCATTTGGTTTTTCCCTTTTCATGAAGCATAACGCAGACATCACCTGGAGCGCGTTGTTTACGCGATCAGGTGCATGGCGTGGTTAAACGGTCATATTCGGATTTTCATTTTCAATATCCCAAAGGAGAGCGATAGGGTCTCCTAACTTGAGATAGCCCATCCCATCAGCCTGGGCAAACAATGGCTCACCGTGCATCGCGACCTTCCATTTTATACCTCGCCAACTAGCGCCTCCTAGAGGTTCTCCATTCAGGAAATGCCATTTTGCATTATGAGATATTGCATTACGACAGTGCCGCAGAAATTCCCATTTTTCTCCGCTACTGCGATAGGCTTTGCCTTTTGTTATTTCATGAGCCATTGCAAGGCATACAGATGCCGTTCGTACTTGGAAGTCCAAAAGATAGCCATGATTAAGGGCCATTTCTTGAGCCACAAATTCAATGCTCACGTCTAAGGTTTCAGTGTCACCTGTCACAGCGAGATTCAATGGGCCGAGCAAGCTCCCGATACCAGTTTCTATGTCTTTTCCGGCATCCCCATACTGAGAAGAAATGACGAAGTTACGTTTCCCGTCGGCAGCAACCAACACTCCAATTACACAAATCTCCTTTAGTCCATGCAGTTGGGCCAAATACGTCATAACCAAAGGATAGAAGGGCTTTGACCTATCGAAGTTATATTTCATTTCCTCGCTAATTTTTCGTTTAACGATTAAACTCAGCCGCCGCTGTTAAGCGGTCGGCTGGAATGAATGGTTAGGGCAATGCTATTCCTCTATTTTTTACCTATAACAAAATAAGGGCGAATATTTTTAAGTTTTTTTGGGCCGATTCCCTTCACTTTGAGCAAATCATCCACAGTTTTATAGGGTCGCCCAGCAATGATTCTTGCAGAAAGAACAGGGCCGATTCCATCGACAGACATGAGTTCTTCTTTGCTGGCACTGTTTAAGTCAATCAAGCCTTGTGGAGATTTACTTTTTTCCAACTTTAAGGAAGCTATATCATCTGAAACCGTGTCGTTGTTTTTGAAACTGAAGGGTTCCGTAGAAAAATACGCGAAAATCGGCAGGTGATCTGAGTACCCCTTGCCCAAGTGCCTACCCATACCACTTTCGGCCCTCTGCCAGCGATGGACGGTTTTTCCTTCGAACAGATAGTCCGGTTGGAACTTACTAAATGAATTATCGCTATAGGAAATTCCCTTGGCATCATAAAGTGCTTTGGAAACGATAATATTGTCCGGACTCTCCTGCCTCCCGGAAAAAAGGTAAGACCAACGGTTGCTTTCACTAACTTCAAGCCATAAATTATACAGATACTCATTCGTGGTCTGCTTTGTTAGTGCTTTTTCATCGACCATCTCAGCATCTTTGATAGTTTTTAAGATATGATTGATTCCTGTAATACCGTCGGTATCGTTTAACCTGCCAGAATTTCGAAAGGTTTTGTATTCATTGTAGTTCGAATTAAAATCACCTATCAGTATAAAGTCAACATCCTCTTTTAGTTTATCAATTTCTCTCCTAAGCGTATTGGCGCAAGTTATTCTCATACTTTCAGGACCTCGTTTCGATTTCCAGTGGTTGATAAACAGGATGATACGATTACCATCAATATCAAGAGTTATTTTAAGAATATTTCTCGCAATTTCATTATCAACCAGATCAACCTGTATCTCTTCTTTCTCAACAATCGGAAACTTAGACAAAGCAGCGCATTTCACCGACGTGGCGTTGGAGTCCGCAATTTCAAAATAAGGGTAATCTACACCGAGGTCTTTCAGCTTGTTACGTAACGTAATAAGGGCTTTTTTCGACTCGACTTCCTGCAAAGCGATAACATCACCTCCCATGTCCTTCAACACTCTGGCAATATTGGTGTATTTAATATTTGCAATACCCTTAGACCAGCCGTAGCCGGTATTCGGAATATACTCCGGGTATTCCGTTCCATCCCAGGTAAGATCAAAGAGGTTTTCCAGGTTATAGCTCACTACTTTAAAGGTTTTTGCTTCTATTGGCGTAATACAGCAAAGCAAAACAAAGAGAATTGATACCATTATCGTTTTCATCTGCCTTTTTAACATACACTTATCCACCTTTTCCCTTGTTTTACATTTAAAAGCCTAACGGACAAGCTCACCGGCGACAATGGAGCGCAGCGGAATTGCCGTCCGGCGGAGCGCCTTGTTGTGCGGTTTTTATTTCGTTTTTTGGGCGCTACTGTTGCAGAGTTAAAACGCACCAATTTGTTCCAGTCAATGTCCCCGTTATCTTTGCAAAATAGATTTGCAAACTCTTTGGTGAACTTGTTAATCATCTGTGAATACGATTTTACAAAGTCATCATTCTTTTCTTTAGCCTTATATCCAAGTGGTTCGATAATTTCTGTGAACAGTTCGCTGTCGCCGGATATAAACTCCCAAAAGCGTTGCCCACAATATTTGAAATAATCTCCTTTGTCTGGTTTGCTGTCCCTGCCGTAACAGCAACCATTTACAGCAACAATGTTCAATTGTGAGTTGCTGGTTCTCAATGCCTTTTTAGCGGTCTTGAAGTCCGCAACCATTTTAGCTATTTGTGAACTATTACCCCAATTAGGTCCCGATTTGATTGTTACAATGTTTCTTATTCCATTGCTGTCAAATTCAAGATCAATACCTGTGATACCCGATTTACGGCCTCCGTAAACCTTATCACTGATGAAAATGGCAAGTCCTTCCAGCCAATCGCCAAAAATGGTTTCTTCGTTTGAAGATATATGCACGTTCACCAAGCCTTTTACAATCTGTTCAGCAGTCAACACATATTTTGCTTTGAACAAATAGGGATTTTTCCGCTTGAGAACTTGCGACAACTTTAATCCGTCAAGGCTTTGAATCCTCTTCTGGTGAAAAGTCCCAATGTTTTGTTCAACGTAAAGGGATACGTCTTTTAGATTTAATTTTTTCATATTCCGCCTTTGGTTCGAATAGATATAACTCAACGGGTCGCAATCGTTTTTTCACCATATCACAATACTCAGAAATGATGTCGATACCTATTGAATTTCGTCTCGTTTGGTTTGCGACAATTAACGTCGTTCCAGAACCCATAAACGGGTCAAGAACCGTGTCATTTTCTTTTGTGAAAAGTTTAATGAACCATTCTGGCAATTCTTCGGGAAAAGCCGCGCTGTGATTCTTATTATTACATTCGGTTGCCAAATGAAGAATATTTGTTGGATATGCCTTATCCCTATCAAGCCAGTTTGAAATATTCTTACCAAATCCACTTCCAACTTTTGAGTTGTCACGGATTTTATCGGTCTCAGAAAGGTTTTTCAGTCTTGCATTTGCCCACTCGCCCATCGGAACCATTACTTCCTCCTGGTACAATGGACAAGATTCCCCTCTGATTACGATTGAACAGGCTGGCCGATCATTTCTTTTATGTGGTTGAGAAAAATTTCATTTGGGGGGTAATTGTCTTGCATCGGATTAATACTATGTACCGGTGCATAACATCCGATTTGGTGTAACCTTTCCCGGGTTTTTATAATATCGTCGGGATTGTCATCGGCATAGATATTAATGACTGCCAGATCAATTTTAGAGACAATTTGCCGTGTAGAACGTTTGATCTTTGTTTCCCGGGGGGTAGTGACAAGGATGCTGATGTCTGCATCATGTGCGTGCAGGAAACTATTCCCTTCTATAAGAATTGAATCATTTTTGCTAAAGTGGGCTAACGCCTCTTTTATGCCCCTTTTCAGGTGTTCTGAGTGTGCCTGAAGCCAGACGACCTTCCGGGCCCCGGCGCTATTAAACAAAGCAGTATCTTTGCCCGATTGATTGATTTGCAGCGGATCCGTAGTGATCGTATAGGGACGCTTCATGGTCTCACACACATCGCAGTCAGAATGCCTGGGACAGTTACCTTCGTGCTTTGTCGTGATTTTTAGGGCTGAAAAATCCTCAAGATTTTTCAGTAAAAATCGCACAACAGCCGTCTTTCCTACGCCACTTGCCGTACCCGTAATGGATATGATTCTCATACGCTACTCTTCAATAATATTAACGTAATTCAACATGGATGCTCCAGACAGTTTTTCCCTGACCGAAGAACTACGTTTTGCAAAATATTCCTTAAGCCTACCGATGCATTTATTTGTAGAGCGGAGAGTCTCGTCGCTCTTCCACCACAACGTTAAAGTTCATTATACTATCTTCATACAATTCCCACAATATCTTTTGTCCTTTTCAAGGTATCAGAGACCGAAATCGCTGAATCGTGTTTTCGCGAAACTATCCAACTATGCGACTTTGGCACAAATCTTTGACGTTTCGTTTTAGATGACCTTGGGGCAAAGACGCAGTCAGATGATAGGAGTGATACGGGGAGGGAACTATTTTTTTGCGAGCCATTGGCTCCTGATTGTTCACGGTGTAAATATTTTTTGCAAGGTGTCCCTCCTTCATCCCCTCCTTGAGAAGGAAGAGATGAAAGGGGAGGTTAGTCGGTTGCGTGAATATTGCGCTATTCTGGTTTCGGCGGATTGTGCTGGGACGTTTGAGTCTCTTTTTTGTGAATAGCCTCTTCATATTCATCTGAGAAATAATGAATGGTAGAGAGCACCGGATTTGCAGCCGTTTGCCCCAGTCCGCACAAAGAGGCTGTTTTTGTGACTTCCGCTAATTCCTTTAAGAGTTTAATATCTTCCTGTTTGCCCTGTCCTTGAGTAATCCGCGTGAGGATATCAAGCATCCGCTTGGTGCCTATCCTGCAGGGCACACACTTTCCGCAGGATTCGTCCTGGCAAAATTCCATGAAATAACGGGCAATCTCCACCATGGAAGTAGAGTCGTCCATAACAATAAGTCCTCCTGACCCCATAATTGCCCCCACCGCTTTTACCGTTTCATAATCGATAGGGAGGTCAAGGTGTTGGGCGGGAACGCAACCGCCGGAAGGGCCGCCCATCTGAGCAGCCTTAAATTTTTTTCTGCCAGGGATACCCCCGCCGATGTCATAGACAATTTCACGGAGCGTGGTTCCCATGGGAACCTCAACAAGGCCGGTATTTTTCACATTGCCTGCCAGGGCAAATATCTTTGTGCCTTTACTGCTCTCCGTGCCGATTGTCTTGTACCATCCGGAACCGTTGAGGAAGATAACCGGCACATTTGCAAAGGTCTCTACATTGTTAATATTCGTGGGTTTCCCCCAGATGCCGCTGGTGGCAGGATATGGCGGACGTGGGCGTGGCATGCCCCGTTTCCCTTCAATGGAAGCAATGAGAGCCGTCTCTTCTCCGCAGACGAAGGCTCCGGCGCCCATTTTGATCTCCAGATCAAAGCTGAAAGATGTTCCGAGAATATTTTCGCCGAGGAGTCCCAGGTTTCTTGCTTGTTCTATGGCAATTTTTAAGTGCTCCACCGCTATGGGATATTCTGCACGCACATAAATAAATCCCTTTTTTGCGCCAATTGCATATGCGCCAATGAGCATCCCTTCAATAACGGCGTGAGGGTCGCCTTCAAGAACGGCTCTGTCCATAAATGCGCCGGGATCCCCTTCATCCCCATTACAGACTACGTATTTTGTATCTCCGTGAGCCTTTCTCACCGATTCCCATTTAAGACCTGTCGGATATCCAGCTCCACCCCTCCCTCGCAGTCCTGAATTTTTTATTTCGTTAACGACCTTGTCCGGCGTCATATCCGTAAGCACTTTTGTGAAAGCGGCATAACCGTCTCTTAAGATATATTCATCAATATTGCGGGGATTGATACTACCACAATTTTTTAACACAATCTTTTTTTGCTTGCTGTAAAAAGGGATGTCCCGGACATACGGAATGCGTTTCCCCGCTTCGGAATAACAGAGACGGTCGATGATCTCGCCTTTTTGTATCGTACGTGAAATAATTTCGGGAACATCTGTTTCTGTGACCCTGCCATAGAATATCCCTAACGGTTCTATGGTCAATACCGGCGCCCTCGTACAGAGGCCCTGGCATCCGGTTTCTATGATTTCTATCTTGTCAGCAAGAGATTGTTTTGCAATTTCATCCTTGAACGCCCTGCACACTTCTTCAGCGCCAAGCGCCTTGCAACCGGTCGCACAAATGAATATCCGTGTGGTATCAGTCCGGCGTTTTGCTTCAAGGGATTTTTTGTATTTATGAAGATCGTCAGGGGTTTTCAGGTTTTTCACGGTAAACACTCCTTTACGGTTTAGTAACTTTTCAAAATTTGTTCAGTTTTTTCCGTCGTTAGCTTTCCATAGTATCGTTCATTAACCATCATGACCGGCGCCAGAAAACAGGTCCCCAGACAGGCTACCGGTTCATAGGTAAATTTGTAATCTTTTGTTGTCTCCCCTTCTTGAATATGGAGGACTTCGGTGATTTTTTTCTTTATATCGGGAGCGCCCTTGATGTGACACGCCGTGCCAACACAGACCTTGATCGTATGCTTGCCCCTGGGTTCGAGTGAAAATTGTGAATAGAAGGTAATAACCCCATAAATCTTGCTCAGGGGGATCCGAACCCTTGCCGTTATCTCTTCCAAAACATTTTGGGGCAGATATCCGTATGCGTCCTGAATCTGCTGCAGGATAGGAATGAGGTCAGCAGAAGTAGCGCTGGTATATTTAGCAAGGATGTCCCTGCATTTGGTTAAATCTGCCAAGGGTTTACTTTTTTCGCTCGCGGTAACCGGTTTATGCATCATGTTCTATCTCCATATATATAGAAATCTCTTAGGCGATCAAAAATTGGCTTTTGCATACTGAACTGCATTTTTAAAAATCAAAAAACCGTCTCCCCATTCTTTTAATCCACTGCGGGTCCAGCTCGGATGCTGGGTCGGCTCTATATGCCTCTCCGGGTGTGGCATCATGCCAAGGACCTGTCCCGTCGGATCAGAAATGCCTGCGATACACTGAACGGAACCGCCAGGATTCCATGGATAGCCAGCTTCTTCACCACGTTCGTTCACGTACCGCAAGATTACCTGACGATTCATTGTTATTCTATTCAGGACGGCTTCGTCCTTTGTAATAAACTTTCCCTCCCCGTGTGCTATGGGTAAATAGATAACCGAGACATCAGAGTTTTTAATAAAAACCGATTTGTCCGAACAGACTTTCAGGTAAACCCATTGGTCTTCGAATTTGTTTGAGTCATTGAAGGTCAGCGTAACCTCCTGGTCAGGCATATTAAAATCCGGCAGAAATCCAGCCTTTGCCAGCGCCTGAAATCCATTACAGATGCCAAGGACGAGCTTTTTTTTATTGATGAAGGTTGTAATCTCCTCTGCCAAATGATATTTGATCTGATTGGCCAGGATTTTACCCGCTGAAACGTCGTCGCCATACGTAAACCCGCCAGGGAGGGTTAATATCTGATAATCGCGAAGTGAGTTCTTGTTTGCAAGCAGAGTATTGATATGCATAACATCCACCTTTGCCCCTGCTCTTTCAAAAGCGTATTGGGTTTCACAATCACAATTTGTCCCAGCCGTTCTGAAGATTACTACCTTTGGTTTTAGCATGCTGAGTCATTACCTAAATAATTTCAAAATCGGGAAATTATCCATCTGTTCAGACATGGATAAAATTCTGCATATAAGACAGTACAAGATACCTTTTTTTAGTAAAAAGACAACAAGAAATTATTCGTTTTTTCCAACGAATTGTTTTTTTCAAAAAATCTCAAAATCCATGGATTTTCCCTTTGCCAAATTGCATACGGGGTGAGGCATTTTGCTCAGATGCCTCACCCCTGTTTCCATGGCTATATCTTCTCTACCTTTACCGCGCACACTTTATATTCCGGGGTAAGCGCCAGGAGATCTTCGCCGGGACCGGTCAGAACGTTCGTCGGAGTCTCCGGGAAATGGAAGGATAAGAATACACATCCAGGCCGGGACTTTGCCGTGACGTTCGCCTTCACTTCCAAAGAACCACGCCGGGATCTCACCCGTACGGTATCCCCCGTTTCTATACCCAGTCTTTCAGCTTCGTCAGGATGGATTTCCATAAATTCTTCCGAACTGATCGAATAAATCTCCGGGTTTCGCAGTGACATCGAGCCGTTGTTATAATGGTAAAGACGGCGACCCGTGGTCAGATACAATGGATAGTCACTATCGGGCAATTCCTCCGAAGGGGTATACAAAAGATCATTCAATCTCCCCTTTCCCCTGGTGAATGTATCTTGATGTAAAATAGGCGTGCCGGGGTGATTCTTATCCCAGACAGGCCACACCAGACCATCACCCTCGAGCCGCTTAAAATCAATTCCTGCAAATTCCGGCGTAAGTTTGGCTATTTCATCCATAATTTCACTTGGATGACGATACTGCATGGAGTAACCCATGGCGCTGGCAATCAGGCAGATAATCTCCCAGTCGTGCTTTGTCCCCTTGGGCAGTGGAATGGCCTGATTGAGCCGTCTGACCCTTCTTTCGGCATTGGTAAAGGTGCCATCCTTTTCAAAAAAACAGCCGGCGGGGAGTATCACATGGGCCAATTTTGCCGTCTCCGTCATAAAAAGCTCCTGCACAACGAGGAAATCAAGTTTTTTCATAGCAGACCGCACATGATTTATATTTGCCTGTGTTGAAGCCGGGTCGTATCCGATAATGTACATTGCTTTGAGTTTTCCTGCGAGGGCTTCCCGGTACATTTGAGGTTCCTTTAGTCCTGGTTTTTCCGGAAGCGGACAACCCCATGCCTCAGAAAATTTTTTATTGGCAACAGGATCATCTACCTTTTGATAACAGGTGTAGACGTCCGGCAACGCTCCCATGTCGCATGAACCCTGAACGTTGTTCTGCCCGCGAAGCGGATTGATCCCGGTATTAGGTCTACCCACGTTGCCGGTAATTAACGCCAGATTCGCCAGTGACATCACACCATGCGAGCCTGCCTTATGTTCGGTCATTCCCAAGCCATAGACAATCATTCCCTTCTTTGTACCTGCGTAGATTCTGGCAGCCCTGACAATGTCTTTCTGAGGAACGCCTGTAATTTCCTCCGTCCTTTCCGGCGTGTACTGTGCCACGACCTGCTGTAGCATGTCGATATTTTCGGTGCGCTGCCGGATAAATTCCTCGTTTTCCAGCCCCTCTTTTAAAATGACGTGCAGCAGGCCATTGATCAGGGCGACGTTGGTGCCCGGTTTTAAACGGAGCCACACGGTTGCGTACTGTACGAGTTCTATCTCACGCGGATCAATTACAATGAGCCTTGCCCCGTTCTGCCGTACCGCTTTTTTGATTTTCAGGGCTGCGACCGGATGGGCTTCGGTAGTATTGGAGCCACTGACAATGAGCACCTCCGCTCCTTCTATATCCGCCAGGGAATTCGTAGCAGCTCCGCTTCCCAACGATGCCCGGAGACCCGTTACCGAAGGAGCATGGCACACTCGGGCGCAATTATCCATGTTATTGGTCCCCATTACGGCACGGGCAAATTTTTGAGCCAGAAAATTTTCTTCGTTTGTGCCCCTTGAAGAGCTAAGGCATCCAAAAGCATCCGATCCGTATTCCCGCTTGATTTCCATAAACTTCCTGGCTACAAGGTTGATTGCCTCATCCCAGCTTGCTTCACGGAAGGGTTGATCAATACGATCCCGGATCAAAGGGGACGTTAAACGGTCCGGACTCTTGTAAAACTCGTATCCATATCTTCCCTTTACACACAAACTGCCATAATTGGGAGGTGAGTACACATCGGCTGTTACCTTCAGAATTTCACCCCCCTTTACATGAAGCAGAAGACTGCATCCCACACCACAGTAACAGCAGACCGTACGTACTTTTTTGGTTTCCCAGGGGCGTCCCTTTTTTGCAGCGGGTTTGTCCATAAGTGCGCCTACCGGACATACAGAGACGCAGTGTCCGCAAAATACACAACCGGCGTCTTTTAAGGGTTTTTCAAAGGCCGTGGCGATTGAGGTTTGCATCCCCCGGTTTGAAAATGCCCAGATATGCTGATCCTGAACCTCATCACAGATTCTGACGCATTTTCCGCAAAGAATACATTTGTTCATGTCCCGATAAATCCCGGGATTTGAATCGTCAGGTCTTGGGGGAGGATTCTGTTCCACAAACCGCGAGGTCTTTACCTCGTATTCGTACATGAAGTTCTGGAGCTGACATTCTCCCGTTTTATCGCACGTCAGACAGTCGTTGGGATGATCAGACCAGATAAGTTCCAGATTGAGTTTTCGTGCACGCGTCACAGATTCGCTCCGTGTAGAGACTTTCATACCCTCTGAGACAGGGGTTGCACAGGAGGCCACCAGTGGCCGTGCGCCCTCTACCTCTACCACACACATCCGGCATGCCCCGGAAGGAGCAAGACGCGGGTCGTGGCACAGAGTTGGGATATGAATCCCCAGTTTTTGTGCCGCCTGCAAAATCGTTTGAGAAGGCTCTGCCTCCACTTTTTTCCCATCGATCAATAAAGATACCATAGATTACATCCTCCATTTTAAATAAGTCTGTTAAGTTAGCCACAGGGGATACCGTGTTTACAGAGAAATGCAGTAGGGGAAAACGGCAATTCACCCTTGCTCTGCGTATAACTACGGGAATCTGTGTCTCTACGGAGACAGATTATCCAATCAACTATTGGATGAAGGGACGGTACCTCTTCCGGGCAAGATGAAACTGGGATAGACGAGGCTGGGATTTCTTATCGGATGATGAACTACCTTGCAAGAGAGAAGTGACCCTTGCATTTTTTCGTGAAGGAGCTACAGGTAATCCTTTAAGAGTCTATACCTTGTCCACTTAACCTGGAAATGGCGCCGCCACTTCGGTAAGTGCACTCACCCGTAAGGAAATGACGTGCAGTTTTTCCAGATCATAGGTTAAACTCCAAAAAAGATGCCCATATAAATTACGCTGTCAAAAGAATTGTTGCGATTTTTGATTATACAAATGAGTTGATATTTTGCAATATCAAAAAGTTACGGTTCCTGTAAGCCTTCCAAATCCTCCCATCGTTGATAGGCTTCTGCCAATTCGCCGTCCAGGGATGACACCCTGGCCTTAATATTCGTGATCTCATCTTTCCCCTTTTGAAAAAACAGGGGGTCGCTCATGGTTTGATACAGTTGCTGTTGTTCCGTTTCTATATCTTCAATACGTTGTGGCAAGGCCTCGAGTTCACGTTGCTCCTTAAAGGTAAGCTTGCGGGGGCGCTCACGTTGTTTGCGCACCACTTCCGTCTTTGCCGGCATTTTTTCCCTAACGTCGTTCCTTTTTTCCTCACGCTGGCGTTGCCAATCGTCATACCCGCCAATATACTCATTCAGCTTTCCATTCCCTTCGAACACAAAAACGCTGGTTACTACATTATTAAGAAAAGCGCGGTCGTGGCTTACAAGGAGGAGTGTGCCCGGATAGTCCAAAAGCAGTTCCTCTAAAAACTCCAGTGTCTCTAAGTCAAGATCGTTTGTAGGTTCGTCCATCACGAGGACATTGGAAGGTCTCGCAAAAAGTCGTGCCAGGAGGAGGCGGTTGCGCTCTCCGCCCGAAAGGGCATTCACGGGAATCCGTACCCGATCGGGAGCGAAGAGAAAATCCTGCAAATAGCTGATAACATGCCGTGGCTTGCCGTTAAAGATAATGACGTCGTTCCCGTCCCCTATATTATCAAAAACCGATTTATCCTCTTTCAGTTGAGCGCGAAGCTGGTCAAAATAGGTAATGTTGAGACGAGTACCATGACGCACGCTGCCTTGTTGTGGAGTCAATTCTCCCAGCAAAAGTTTCAGAAGTGTAGTCTTACCCGCGCCATTAGGACCGATAATCCCGATCTTGTCACCCCGCATAATTGCTGCGGAAAAACCACTGACAACCGGTTTGGCATCATAGCTATAGGAGGCATCTTCAACCTTTATCACGAGTGCACCGGAACGTTCGGCCTCCTGGGTTTGCATGCGCACGGTGCCCATGACCTGACGTCTTTCCAGCCGGGCTTTGCGCATATCTTCCAGAGCCCGTACCCGCCCTTCATTCCTGGTGCGACGTGCCTTGATGCCCTGCCGGATCCATATCTCTTCCTGCGCCAGTTTCTTGTCAAAAACGGCCTGCTGACTCTCTTCGGCATCGAGGACTGCCTGTTTGCGCTCAAGAAAGGTCTCATAATCACACGCCCAGCTCGCCAGATATCCCCGGTCAAGCTCAAGAATGCGAGTGGCCAGTTTTTTCAGAAACGTACGGTCATGGGTAACGAAGAGCAGCGTTCCTCCATACCGCAGGAGAAACTCCTCCAGCCAGGTAATCGAATCAACGTCTAAATGATTGGTCGGCTCATCGAGCAGCAGGATATCAGGGTCACACACCAACCCTCTGGCAAGCAGCGCCCGGCGTTTGAGACCGGCGGAAAGGGTGTTAAATTCGACGCCGGCATCTAGTTGCATCAGTGAAATTATCTTTTCTACCCGATGGCGTCTTTTCGGATTATGAGCAATATCTTGCGGAGATACGCCACGTACCTGCATCTCAAACCCGGCAGATACGATATCGAATACCGTACCGTGCAATTCTCCGGGAATTTCCTGGGAAAGATAGGCGGTATGCAGCCCCTTTTGCCGGACGATTTCACCGGAATCGGGTATCAGGTCTCCGTTGATCAGCTTGAGCAGGGTCGACTTACCAGTTCCATTGCGGCCCAGAAGACACACCCTTTCATTCCGTTCTATCTGCAAATTTGCATGCTCAACCAACGCTGGCCTTCCAAAGCCCATTGTTACATCCTGCAAGCTTATCAATGCCACACAGATCCTCCTGATATAATGCCCAAACGAGTCTCTTCCTTCCAAAGATGATTTTGATATTTCCAGCAAAAATATGGGCGAGATTTGCCCCGTCTGGGTTGACTCCCGCTTTTCGTGCTCCACCTCCCTGTCGGGCAGAGATTCAGTATTTTTTCTGCTTTGTTCGTATCAGAAATTAGACTCGTCTTCAACGGTTTTCTAAAAAGGTTATAATAATATTACTGATAAAGTCTCAAAACACAAGACGGGAAAAATTTCTCCGGCTAGCACTAAAACAAACAAGGTTTAAAAAACATCGCCAATCGTCCTAAATTTAACCCTATTTTTACGTAACTATTCAGCGAAACAGGTGGTGAGAGAGAATATTTTCTCAGAATAGTTAGGAGCCGATAGGGAAAACGGGC
>NZ_MJUW02000078.1:0-2000 GCF_001753675.2 Candidatus Brocadia sapporoensis
CTTCGGGATTACAGAATCAATATTTTGTTCACTCATAGGGTTTGTGAGCGAAAGCACGCTGAATAGTTACAAAAAAAGAGCAAATATTTTTTAAAAATAAAATCGAATCACGGATTTAATGCGATGTTTGGATGCTTAAAAAAAGTATGCTTAAAGCCGACTGGGAAAGACAGGAAAAACCTACGAGGGCGAAACGTTCAAATGCAGGACGGACAGACTTCCATACCGCTTGTTTCCGTAATAATCCCTTGTTACAACCAGGCGCACTATCTACCATGCGCAGTTGAGTCGGTTATAAAGCAGCGTTATAACAATTGGGAGTGTATCATGGTTAACGATGGCAGTCCGGATAATACCGAGCTTGTTGCTAAATCGTTGATTGATAAATACCCGAAGAATCAAATCCTTTTGATAAACCAAAGCAACCAGGGATTGGCAGAAGCCAGAAATGCCGGCATTAAAGCATCCAAGGGGAAATATATTTTACCGCTTGATGCAGACGACCTAATCCATCCAAAAATGTTACAAAAAACGGTTTCGTTGTTAGAGTCACATCCAGAGATTGCTATTGCATATACAGATGTAAGGTATTTCGGTCGTGTAAATCGGGTTGTCCTTGCTGGAGAATATGACTTTAAACGACTGTGTTTTCAGAATCACCTTAACTATTGTTCGCTTTTCCGAAGGGGGATGTGGGAAGTTACGAAAGGTTATAATCCTAATATGGTGTGGGGATACGAAGACTGGGACTTCTGGATATCCTGTGGCGAAAAGGGATATTACGGCAAAAGGATTCCGAAACCATTATTTTTGTATCGGGTTAAAGAAAACAGCATGTATACAAATGCGGTCGAGCATCATAACGAATTAATGGCTCAAATTGCCCTTAATCACCCAAACCTTTATGACCAACCATACCCACAAGAAGCAAAAATAAGGGATTGCGGCTCAATTGATACATTAAAAACAGACCCCCTCGTTTCGGTTATCGTCCCCACGTATAACAGGCATGATACCGTGAAAAGGACATTGGAAAGTATCGCGACACAAACCTACCAGCGGATTGAAGTCGTTGTGGTGAATGATGGTGGAGAAGATGTATCGGCTATTATTGATGCCTTTCGGGATCGGCTACAGATTAAGTATCTCGTCCACCGTGAAAACCGGGGCCTTGCGGCTGCAAGAAATACCGGGATAAAAAATGCAACGGGTAAATATATTGCCTATCTGGACGACGATGATATTTTCTATTCAAACCATATAGAAACACTTATAAAGTATTTGGGAACTAACAACTGCAAGGTAGCCTACTGCGATGCATTTCGCGCATGGCAAGAAAAAGATAATGAACAATATGTTATAAAGCAAAAAGACATCCCCTATTCCTTTGATTTCGATCCTGATCTTATTCTGGCGCAAAACTTCATCCCGGTTCTCTGTATCATGCATGAAAAATCATGTACCGACGAAGTGGGCATTTTTGATGAATCCCTTACCACCCACGAAGATTGGGAGCTGTGGATTCGCATGTCAAGAAAATATCATTTCACCCATATAAGAAAAGTCACGTGCGAATTTACCTGGAGAACAGATGGTACAACTATGTCTAGTGAAAAGAAATCAGACTTCCTGAGGACAATGGGCATTATTTTTGACAGATATCGTGAATACTCCAAAGATAATCCTCGCATTTTAGAACTACAACGTATGTCTAAAAGGCGCCTTCAGAGTGGCATATTCAAAATTTTTTATAAATTGTTTAATAAAACGAAGAATTTGTTTCGGTCTTTGTTCTTATTTCTTATTTGACCTTCCATCTTCTATTTGTCTCCCCTGTTTTCATAAGCCACATGATAGTATCATCGTGTTTCATATACCATCAAGCTCCCAATCGTTTAAGCCTTTTATGTGGCTAAATATTTATTGACGCTTTGTAACTATTCAGAGAAACGGATGGTGAGAGAGAATATTTTCTCAGAATAGTTAGGAGCCGATAGGGA
>NZ_MJUW02000078.1:2138-13599 GCF_001753675.2 Candidatus Brocadia sapporoensis
TGACATCCCTTCGGGATTACAGAATCAATATTTTGGTCACTCATAGGGTTTGTGAACGAAAGTACGCTGAATAGTTACAATTTTTGTAACAAAAGGTACTCCTGTTGTCTGAAGAATTTCTGTGCTAAACCAGTCGCTACGCAGTTAGGAAATCAGGCGGATGTGAAGTCGGGATGAATGAGTTGGGTTGGTTAAATTGTTTTGTCTGTTGAATTTGTTAGCTGTTGATGGTATTTTAATGAAAATATAGAATATTGAAAAGGTATATCCGGAGATTATTTGTGATTCAATATTAACCGCGGGACGAATGGACAAGTTATGTCTTCGGTTACGGAGTGACATGGACAAACTTGTTTGTTCGTGGTGTTTGAATATACACACAGATTTGGAATATATCACACGGACAAACAAAGTTTGTCCGTGCCACCCTGTAACCCGCTTAAATAAAATGAAAATTCCTATACAATCAAGTTATGACAAGAGGGAGTAAAAAAAGACATGAAAAGTGCATTTATTACTGGTATCACAGGCCAGGATGGATCATACCTTGCCGAATTCCTCCTGTCGAAGGGTTATGAAGTGCATGGACTTATTCGCAGGGCAAGCACCTTCAATACAGGGAGGATTGATCATCTCTATATTGATCCGCATATTCCCGGTGCAAAAATGTTTCTTCATTATGGTGATCTCTCAGATTCCGGACAATTTACCAGTCTCATTTACAATATCAAGCCGGATGAAATATATCATCTGGGGGCGCAAAGTCACGTAAGAGTAAGCTTCGACATGCCGGAATATACCGGAGATATATCAGCCCTGGGGACAACACGGCTTCTTGAGGCAATCCGGAGGAGCGGCATAAAAACCAAATTCTACCAGGCATCTTCATCAGAGATGTTTGGCGCAACGCCACCACCTCAGCATGAAAAATCGTTGTTTTATCCAAGAAGTCCTTATGCAGCGGCAAAGCTCTATGCGTATTGGATAACGGTAAACTATCGGGAAGGATATAACCTGTTTGCCTGCAATGGCATACTTTTTAACCATGAATCACCACGCAGGGGAGAGACTTTTGTAACGAGAAAGATTACAAGGGCATTAGCCAACATTCTTGCCGGAAACCAGAAAAAACTCTATCTGGGAAATATGAATGCGAAAAGAGACTGGGGTTTTGCTCCCGAGTATGTGGAGATGATGTGGCTTATGCTCCAGCAGAATTCACCGGACGATTACGTGGTGGGTACAGGGAATAGTTATTCGGTGAGGGAGTTTGTAGAGAAGGCGTTCCGTTATGCGGGTATCGAACTGGAGTGGAAAGGGAGCGGCAAAGATGAAAAAGGTATCATTAGCTCCCGCCCCCAAACCTTGAGTACGAAGATAAATACAGGAGATGTCGTTATAGAAATAGACCAAAAATACTTCAGACCAACAGAGGTTGAGTATTTAAAGGCGGACATTACTAAAGCGAAAACAAGACTTCGGTGGGAACCGAGGATAACGTTCGACGAGCTTGTTAAAATTATGGTAGATTACGACATGAAGATTTTGGGGTTGGAACCACCCTGTGAGGGAATCGATGCGTCAAGGAACAAGGGCTTTAGCTATACAAATCACGATTTTTCTTTGTATGAAAAGATACGGGAAGGATGTTAGGTAATCGTAAGGAATAACGGGTAATGCATGATGCAGCAGGGTCGCAAACAATCTGCCAGCATGTTGGCCTGTTTGGCTTGCACGCTTGTGCCCGAAAAGTATAATTGCTTATACCAGATAAACCGGACAGAGCACGATAAATTTTGCTCTTATTGGATTTTTCAAAAAACTAAAGTGTTACAAAGAAAGTTTTATCAATAAACCCTAAGGATACACGTCATGAAGACATTCATCCTTGCCGGCGGCGGAGGGGAAAGGCTCTGGCCTTTATCCAGAAATAATTTTCCGAAACAATTTTTGAAATTGAACGGGAACATGTCCCTTTTGCAACAAACCGTTGATCGGCTCCTGGGCGCTGTTTCAGCAAAGGATATTATTGTCATAACAAACCGGAACTACCAATTTCATGTTTCTTCGGCTCTGAATTCCATGCCACGCACGGATGGTTCTGTTTCCAGCGCACATATGATCCCTGAGCCTTTAAGCAGGAACACCGCGCCTGCAATAGCGCTGGGGATGAAATACTGCAAAGAAAAACTCAAATGCACGGAGGATGAAATCATATTTTTATCCCCCGCCGATCATATCATAAAACCCCCGGAGGCATTTGCTGACCAGATGAGGCATGCAGAAAAGATTGCCCAAAAAGGATATATTGTAACCTTTGGGATAAAACCGGACAAGCCGGAGACTGGTTTCGGCTATTTAAAGTTCGGTGATCAATCGTTAACGGACGGCACCACAAAATTCTTCAAAGTGGAAAGATTTGCGGAAAAACCTGATCGGGACACGGCGAAGCAATATATCCGTGAGGGAAACTATTATTGGAATTCGGGCATGTTTGCCTTCCGGATACGAACCATGACGGAGGAACTTCGGCGCTATGCACCGGAAATTTTGAAAATATACCACCTCGGGTACGAGGAAATGTTGTCGCAGTTTCAGCAAATGCCCAGCATTTCCATTGACTATGCGGTTATGGAAAAATCAGACAAGGTCGTGGCGTTACCATTTGATTTATACTGGAACGACGTCGGCTCGTGGGATGCCTTATTTGATATTCTCGATAAGGATGAGCATGGCAATGTACTGCAAGGCGATGTTATGGTACTAGACACCAAAGACTCCTTTCTTATGGGGAAAAAAAGACTCATTACTGCCATTGGTCTCGAAAACTGCCTTGTGGTAGAAACGGATGATGCCATACTGATAGCCAAGAAAGGGGAGGCGCAAAAGGTAAAGGACATCGTAAACAAACTCAAGGAAAATGCGAGACCCGAGGCCATTGAGCAGGTTACTACCTACCGGCCGTGGGGAAACTATACGGTGCTTGAAAATGGCCCGCGGTATAAAATAAAGCGGATCGTGGTGAATCCGAACGAAAAGCTCAGCCTGCAAATGCATCATCACCGGTCAGAACACTGGGTGGTGGTAAAAGGAATCGCAAAGGTGACCACCAACGATAGGGAGAGCTTTATCCATGAAAACGAATCGGCATTTATTCCAAAATCAACGATGCACCGGCTAGAAAATCCCGGTAAGATACCCCTTGAAATCATTGAAGTGCAGAATGGCGAATATCTTGGAGAAGACGACATTGTCAGATTTGACGATGCCTATGGAAGAACCGGAGGACCCGCCCCCCTCCCCATGAATTTATCCGGGGAATACGGGAAAGAGCAGGCACATTAAAAAACGTGGCGCCGACCTCTCCCCGTTTGCTGTCGAAGACACGTACCGTCAACAGATTCTACTATGTTCACCTGTAAGAACTTTATGCATCCTCATAATCCTCCGTAAACAGAGGAAAACAGGAGATACGTCCCCGAATGCCTGATTTAACTGCAATCCTGATGAGGAGATCTTCGGTGTGAGTTTGAAAGAACGACACACCCTTGTTTAAGAATATTTTTGAATGTTTTTTGGCGAAGTAGGCGAAACAACCGGTGATTATACAGCCGCCGAGACATAAAAATACAGAAACAAAAAGATAAGATCGTTGTCTTTTTGTCACTCGACGGACGAACGGATAATGAACTATTTCGTCTCGGCGTCCACTGATGATTTGCCGAGGTCTCCGAGACTATAGGAAAAACGAGTTGTTCCATAAACTCCTCAATGATGGGAGGGTTATTCAGCCCCAGGCACAGGTGGATAACCTCCTTCCGCACCTGTTTTCATAATTTGCAAGGAGCGCTTCAACCAATTGCTTGTTTCCCATCTGCTCCGTCGTAAGATATTCCTGAAAACTCAGATGCTGAAATCCGTATTCAGTCTTGTTGTATTCCATGAATATGCTGCTTCTGTCTCCGATATTGAGCAAGAGTTTCCTGAGGTCAATAGCCGACTTCCCATTTCCTTCCAAATAATCATGATCCCTAAACCCTATCCCTATGGACGTGAAACGTGAGGGTTGATCCGGTGACTGTACTTCGGCCAGTATACAGGAAAATAGCAACCCATAACAGGAAAAAAAAGGAAATTACTGACGGATTCCAAAGTGATACTAAACCAATTCTTACATCTGTCTGCGTGACTGATGCGGAGGGTGAAAAGTACCCTATGCCCAATGAATAGACAATCGAAATAATCGCCATAATCTGGTATACAGAAATTCTTCTTCCACCTCTGTAATCAGCCCTAAAAATTTCGGAGAACGCTCGCCATGCCTGTGTAACTACCACAGTCAGAATAAATGCAACAATGTAGCGTGATTGTAAGAAAAGGAGCATGCTAAATATGCCCGTGATTAAATACAGGATCGATGTGATTGCCTGTATCGGTATAACTTTCACACCATCCAAACTGCTTTCATACGCAATTTTTTTCGTTTTTCCTGAAAACGTGAAACAGTATTTATCAAAAATCCTGCGCAATATCGGATGGCTCTGAGACAAGGGTTTCCCGTAACAGCAGCCGAAGCTGATACATGCCAGCCGTCCTATTGTCTCTCCAAATGAATAAGAAATTACAAACGCGGCCAAGAAAGGAACAAGAGGGATATGAAAATTCGATCTCGCTCCCAGAGTTACATTGGTCAACCAGAGAGCCCATGGGATGATAAGTATTCCCACGAAAGAAGCGCCACCAATGGTGAAGGTGTATAATTTTTTTTCAACAATTTTTGCTATGAATCTCGACGCCGGTACACAAATTAGCAAAAGGGTTAGTACCATTACGAAAATACCGGTTAAAGGAATCTTGAGGGTGCCCAAAAGGATAAACAATATGACTCCGGCAACATCATAAGCGCTGGCTACTAATAAACCGTAGTAGGTCAGATTCACCCCTCTCCAACAGCCAGACTCTTCCTTAAAAACCGGAACAGAAGCAACGATCTGCCAACCTTCGCCAGGTAAAGTCTTGAACGACCACCTTAGAAGCACTATAAAGAATGCTGCCAGTACGAAAACGAATAATCCATTCGCCATTCAAACGATTCTCCTTTAAAGTCATGTAACAAATTATGGTTATCCGATATTAACGGCACTTGCAATAAAAGAACGGACCTTAACATCCGTCTCTACAAGTGACATTCCGAACCCTTTGGAGAAACGGCTTTCTACATCTTGACGGGACATATTCCGTATCAAGTCTTCTGCAAACATTACCCGTTCCTTTTGAAAAATCAGCACCGTGGTACTACTGCCAGGCAGATAGAGGCTTTTGGGAAGACCTTTTATGAAGAAGATCCCTGTTCTCACTTGCTGCGGGCGGTCATATCCCTTCTCACTGTAACACTGGACAATTTTGCCGATCATCAGCGCCACAATTTCAATCATAACCACGAAACCTGCTTTTGTCCCACCGGGAACATCTGTATCTATGACCGTAATAACCCTCTTATTCTTTGAATAAGGAGTTACCATAGCCACCACGGCCCCGGGATTACATGCGTGGTAATTGCCTTCTAATTCATAGAAGTCAACAACCTTTCCGGCCACTGGCGTGTGGTTATAATGATATTTCTCCGGCGTCAGCCGGAATACAGCAAATTTCCCATTCAGAAATGCTCTCAACCATTCCCTCTTATTACGCCCCAAAAGCTCCTCATAGCCAAAAAATTTTTCTTTTAGAAACAGCTTTGATGTCTCGCAAAACGAGCCAACGAGAACCCGTGAATCCGACGGAGCAACGATTGCAGAGGGTTCCTCAGACATTGGGCGACATTCCCAATATCGTATTTTTCTTTCGAATACTTTTCTGGTCGTATTTAAGGTGTTATGGTTATCCACACACTCATCCAGGTTTATACCGTCTGGGTAGAAAGGCCCTTTTCCCCGTGACACCTTTGAGCCGATGATAGCGTTATAGTTGATATATCCAAACAGACTCGACCCCCAGGCGCTAGTGAGGGCTTTAAAGAGCATCGGAGCATTTTCTCTGGTGTTTGAATAAAGGAATTTAACCGCTCCATCAGCATAGAGCCGTTCCGTACAAATCTTACCGCTATCCCGTTCAATATATTGATGCTGGGTTGTAAACATCTCGCCTGAGGAAAAACATTTTGTTGTGTTTGTTTTTCAAGAAATATTTTTAACCATCTCAGTTTGTCTCATGTCGTAATCGATATTAATCAGCATGAGATGGATAAGTCGCCTAAGATCATCCTCTGATGCCACCTCATTCATCACATCGTTTCTAACAGCAGTGAGAAACTTCTGCATGTTTCTGTTCTGCAGGATGTCCTGAATTGCTTCCTGATGATCGTTAGCTTCATCGCAACTGCTGGTGGCACATCGCTTATCGAAATCCTCTTTCAGAATTCGGAAGGATTCGGCAACATGGTGTTTCCTGAGACTATCCCGATAATACCTTTCTGCAGCCAGGTTAAATTCATTAGCCATAATATCTATAGGAGAATGCGCATTCAATTCATTGAGAATCTCACGGGTTAACTTCCCGGTAACAGAGTATCTGCCAGGATTTTCAAGCCGCTGTTGCAAATCTTCCATGGTCTCTTTCAGATTTAACATCTCGATCAGGTCGACCGCGTCTTTCTGAAGAATCTTCGCTAATGCCCTGCAGTACTCAACATGGCATATCTGCAAGTAACCTGGAAATTTGCGACTGTGGTGAATCATGTTTGTCTGTGTCACGATCTTTTTGAGGAACAGGTTGCTGGTATTTTTCAGAATATAAAATGTGGGAATACCGATGGCTGCACCGAAGAAGATTTGCCGGCGCTCGCTTTCGATAGTAGGATCATCGGGAATATGAAAGTGGGTAACGTCGCCTTCTGCGATGTATTTGAATGCCAATGCGTTCACGAGAGTTTGTAAATCTGCCGCCCTGCCCATGTCGTCCTCCAGACTCAAAAAAAGGCTATAGTAACGTCCTTCGAAACCTGAAAAACCCATGGTATTGAATTCACGAAGCCTATACAACAAATACGATGACATTCGGACATCGAATATCTCAAGATCGGCGAGGTCTTTTTTCAGTCTCGCATCATTTCCAAGGGTTCCGTCTAATACTGGACTCCGGTCTGTGCTCAGCAGAGACATAAAGTAATCAACAAGGCGGAAATCCGGGACAAAATCTCCTTTCAGCCGTAGAATATTGCGTATAGTCCTGCCAAGCCATGGTGGTCCAAATGGGGTAATCGGCTTACCCAGAAATTTTACGTGAGCTTTTTTCTTCCATTTGCGCCAGATCATTTGCAAATGCATGCAATCAAGTTCATGAGGAAGGAACCCTAACGCCTTTTCCGGTCTGAAGTCAGTGAAATCCATCCGATAGGGAGCAGCACTGTACGTTCCTACAAAGAGCGGCAGGAAATGTTCAACTATTTTGATGACAAGATCGCCGAGATGTTTCTCGTATAACCTGGCAAATCCAGAAACATCTTCCCGAAGATAGCTGGATAATCTTACGCTGCCCAGGCTCAGATGTGTGCCATTGTTTGCAAGACTAATGTTCGAAGTGTTGGACAATACCGCCGTGTAACTGGCAATGATATTTGCCTTATGTAATTTTCCCATAGCGGTTCGTAGGCTGCGGCTTAAGACCTGATGACAGAGGTGCATGTAATTGTATTTAGCCTCTCCAACGTTCCAGCCTGAAAGACAGGGGTTAATAAATAGCTCTCTATAGAAAGAGTCGGGAATGATCTTGTTAAGCCTTTTCTGTCGAATAGGGGGACGGGCCGAGAAATAAATCTTCACATTTTGTCCCCTCGCCTGAAGCAAAAATTTATTATTGGCGTACATCGTCAATAATTGTGTTAACAAATACCGTTTTGAGGTCTCCCTGGCTATAGCCCTGCCCATACCGGTATCCGGACGCAACGGAACTACATACAACGAAAAAGTTTCCGGTGAGATGTTGTCATTGAGAAAATGACGGAGGACTCGTTCGCCTGTTCGTCGAACGAGTTTCGGGATTGCTCCTTTTGAGCCAATGGCGTCAGCCAGAGATAGCTTAAGGAGATAACTGACCGGAATACGAATGAACTCCTCACCGTATTCATAAAAAATAAACTGGTCTGCATCTGTCCTCAGACCAGCACATGGATCGTTTTTGTTGGCGCGCAAATCAATGGTAAATACCGAATTTGCAAACTGGCATAGAGTCCTTCGGGGAAACCGAACCCAGCTGTTTTCCCAGACATTTTCGGTATTTTCGTTCAGGAATTTTTCAAGGTCAGTAATGACACCCTTTGGCGCTTCACCCGAAGCTGCACGCTTCCTTATACTACTGAAATAGTTGGATCGTTCAATGGTTATGGGAAGGTCCACATTATTATTCATCCCTTCCACAACAGCTTGAAGTTCATTTTCTGAGCCAGCAGTAATGTCGTTGAGTGAAAAAGGAAGTGATTCAAGAAACCGGTCGGAATTTCTGGCATGAATTCCCAGCAATTCTAAAATTTCTTTGGGATGCAGAGGACAACGACGATTGGCTTTATCCGGAAGCAATTCTTCTTTATTAACCATATTGATTCGGCTAAATAATATTTTCTTTGCTAAAACTGGTAGCTCAATCCAATAAAAAATGTCCTTCCCGGCCTGGGCAAATCACCTTCTATCGAAGTAGGTCCTGGATCACTATAGTTCTTGTCAAGCAGATTGAATACCGTTCCCTGTATTTCCATCGTCTTGAAAAATTCTTTTGCAATAACAGAAAGATTCAGCAGTGCATAAGCTGGCAGGTCGTTCCTCTGATCTCCAACTTCTCTTGAACGTTTTCCACTGACAAAGGTACTCAGGTTGGTGTTTATATACTTCCAATAGTGCACATTTACACCAAAGTTACCATGATGGTGTGCAACAAATGGCAAATCATTTCCGTTAGTGTCTTCCGGATTCTGAAAAGTATAATTCATAAAGATGTAGTTATCCTTGATAATATCCACCCTGGTCTCCATCTCGACACCTTGCACACGGGCATCCTGATTTTCATAATATTGCGTAGTATTGTTGTACGGCAGGGCGCGCAAAACAATAAGGTCATTGATTTCGTTATGGAAGTAATTAATACTGCTGGAAACATGTTTATTAAATTGATAACTTAATCCAACCTCGAATGTCTTAATTTTTTCTGGTTTTAAATCTACATTCCCCTCAACGGCAGGTTGGTTAGCAAGGAATAATTCCATAAAACTGGGTGGACGGAATGCCTCTCCGTAAAGGAATTTTAGTGAGGCGCCTTTCATAAATGCCCACGATAAGCCGGCCCGCGGGTTGGTTTGGCCACCAAAATCGCTGTACTGATCGTGCCTTGCACCTACGGTCAGATTCACCGTATCGGTAATGTCCCATGTGTCCTGCAGATAAACGGACCATATCCTTCGGGTAAAATCCCTCATAAAGGAATACGTATCTGAAAAGTTCCGGATAGATCCCAATGGCTCTAATGTAACCGGATTAAAATTAGTTAAATACTGAACATTGGATTGATTGATTAACCGATATTCAAATCCCAGGGTTAGGGTATTTCCATCAAACAAGTTATAATCAAATGGAATCTCAGTCCCAACGACCCTGTTAATTATCTTGCCGTTTCCGATGACCCCGTTAGAAAAAGTATTAAGTTTCCCATTTTTATCGGGTATTGTTGTGCCATCAGGCAAAGACTTGAGAAAGTAGTCGTCGTCGAACTGATCATAATAAATTCTGGGAGCAAAACTAAAATTTTCCTCAAACGTTTTTTTATAGCCAGTGTCAACAAACACATAGTCGTTTTCAATATGAGAACCGTCGGCAAGTGCACCCTGGGGACCGGCGAATGGTCCTCGCCGTTTGTTGACATACAAGCCTTCAACATATATATCTTTGTAAACCATCTTCGTATTGAGATCATATTCTTGCCTTGCATCATGAACCTTGCCAGGAGCTTCTGAAACCGGAGGATAACCAAGGAGAGAAAGATTTTTATCAAGAATTGTTTGGTAATCACTTTTAACAATACCATCAAAACCATTGGTTTGCCTATAGCGAGCCATTCCAGAGACGCTGACATTCCCGTACGTCTTGCCGAAGACGATATTTTCGTCGTAGGTATCAAAACTTCCGTAACCACTGCTTACCCTTGCACCATCAATATCCTTCGTGTCTTTGGTAATAATATTGATAACCGAGAGAAGTGCATTTTCCCCGTACACGGCGGAAGCTGGTCCTCTTATGATTTCTATCTTTTTTATATTCTCTACAGGAAAGTCGTCAAAATTATCAAAGGCTCCACCACTGGATGGATTATTTACATGGTGTCCGTTGAGCATTACCCTTATGCGCTCTGAGCTGATAACACCTCGTACTGCTGGGGATACCGTCCCAAAGCCAAAGTCCTTTAAGATTTCAAATCCAGGCACCGTCCTTAAGATTTCCACGAAGGTACGGTACCCGAGATTTTTAATCTCCTCTGCGGTAATTACGGTAACGATGCTGGGCGCCTTGCCGGCAGGAGTTTCATGTCTCGTGGCAATGGATACTTCTTCTCCGGCGCCAAACCAGATGGCCTCCGTCGAGATTTCTTGTGCCAATGCAGCTTCCATGTCTTTTGTATGCCTTTCTTTGTTGTCAGGCGTTGTTGTTATGGGTAGGGTTGTTTCTGCATCTTCCGCGTGGATCGGAGATGAATGAAAGATGATGCTTATCAACAGGATGTTTAAGGGCAGGAAACGCTGAAAGAAGAATTTTCTCTGTGCGATCTTTTTGGCCATAAAAGATACCCCATCAGCTTGAATTATACTGTTCTAAGAATGAGAGGCCATTATAGATTCAAATTCCCGATTTCTTCGTGTTGCTTTTAAATCATAACGCAGCAAAGCCTCGGCCAACCCCCCTATTAACCGGAACAAAGGGCGGGTGTAAAAAGATTACGAAAAAAAGATGCATTGAGCATGCTAATGTTATAAACATATCTTGTCAAGAGAATTAATTTGTTATTCATTCAGGTCTGACTATAACAAGTTCTCCAAACAACAATCATTTACTGGGGGGTAGCCTGCAAATCGTACGGAATTCATTACCGATAAGCCCATAAACTTACTTCTCCTTGTGAGCTTTGCATCCGGTTTATTTCTCAAACTCCGTTGTTTTGTGCCCTCTGATTATTCAGGATTTTTTCTTATCGTGACGTGCCTTGTGATCTTTGACAAGAGAAATGCCGTGTAACAGAGACACAGAAGTGTTTTGTGGAACGGTTGCTTAATGATTTGAATTTGAATCGTTTATGGACAAAAAGAATATATATAAGGTAACTATTCAGTGAAACTGATGGTGAGAGAGAATATTTTCTCGGAATAGTTAGAAGCCGATAGGGAAAACGGGCAGACGGGAAAATCCCGAAGGGATGACATGATTAT
>NZ_MJUW02000093.1 GCF_001753675.2 Candidatus Brocadia sapporoensis
GCCTCATCGCAACCTTTTTCCCCTAAATTTCACCCACTCGTTTCCACGATGACCCTTTCATATTACCTTCCTTTACAATTCACTCAAATATATTTCTTCTGATTTAAGAATCTCCTCTAACAGCATCCTGTTTCTGTGATCTTTTTTATTAAAACACAGGCGAATGCCATTATTAAAACGTCCAATTGTTGCAATCTTCAAGTGGATATTCAGTTTTAACGTGGCAACAATATCACATTGTTTCTTTGTCGTCAAGAAACGCTTCCGATAGTTCACCGCCACTGCATTAAGATGCGCTCAGCCAGGAACTCTGCCTGTTTCATTTTATCTGTAGTGAACGCGAAAGAAAGTAGTCGTTGCGACAGTCCGAAGCAAACCGGACACGGGAGGTTGCTTCGGACTGTCATCGCCGCAATAACCCTTGCGTGTATACGTATTTGTTGCGTTTACTTTATTTTTTCCCCTGTTTTCTCCTCATTGTACTACCGCACATATTCTTTCTTTCCTCATTTTCATGAAAAGAAAGCCAGGAACCCTGAGAAGGAATTCAATTGCGAAAATTCAATTCATGTCTTACATTATGCGGTTATAGGTTCATCACTTTCTTCGCGAAACAGGATAGCAACCAACGAATCTTTGAAACTTTTAAAAATGCCTTCTCATTAGACCCATTTTCCAAATAATATGAAAAAGAAGAAAAAAAAAAGAATTATCCGAAAAGAATTTTAGAGAACAGCTTTTTAGGATTGTTTGCGAATCCAATACTTTCTGGGGTAAATTATTTAATATAACTATCATCTTTTGCATCTTAACCAGCGTTCTCATTGTATCATTCGATAGCGTCGAGAAGATTAATATCCGCTATGGAAAAATATTATTATTTGCCGAATGGATCATAACAATTCTATTCAGCATTGAATTCGCACTCAGAATTATATGTGTAAAGAAACCCCTGAAATATCTCTTCAGCTTTATAGGCCTGATCGATCTCATTTCTATTCTTCCCTTGTATCTTAGTTTCTTTTTTAACGGTACAAAATACTTCATTGTTATCCGGGCATTTCGTATCCTGCGGATCTTCAGAATCTTGAAAATGTGGAATTTTATTGAAGCCTCGCACCAATTAACAAAAGCCCTTTATATCAGTTCCATTAAAATTGGTGTTTTTCTTCTTTTTCTTTTAGTGCTTGTCGTTATCATTGGCTCTCTTATGCATCTGATTGAAGGCGGACACCATGGCTTTGACAATATTCCCCAAAGCATTTACTGGACTATTGTAACCATTACTACGGTGGGTTATGGCGATATTACACCTGTAACGCCCGCAGGCAGATTATTTGCCTCAATCATAATGCTTTTAGGCTATGGAATCCTCGCCGTCCCTACGGGGATAGTCACTGCCGAATTGGTAAAATTTGCCAGGACTGGGCATGCCAAATCTGTCCATAGTTGCCCTTCATGCAGTAAAGAGGGGCATGACACCGATGCACACTTCTGTAAATTCTGCGGTGGGAAATTGCAAATCTCTTAATCGCCATGTAAAATCGGCACGTTGCACTGGCATGATCCTGTGTTGGAGCCCCTGATAAGGAAGGTGGAAAGGTTTCCAAAAAGGAGATAGTTTAATACCTTGAAAAAGTCATTCAGCATTTCCCGCAATATTCATTGCCTTAAAGTAAAAGGGTGGCACTTTTGTTGATCCATGCCATTCGGCTTTATCACCGATCGCTATAATATTATTAAACACATCAAAGGCATTTCCAGCTATCATACTATCTTTCACCCTGCCTACAATTTCTCCGTTCTCAATCAGGTATCCAAGATCGACATTAACAGAAAATTCGCCTGCAAGAATATTGCTCTGCCCTCCCCCTAATACTTGATCAATCAGTACACCATATTTGACATCTTTTATCATGGCTTCAAATGGCATGTTCCCGGGTTCAACGATAATATTTGAATTACCCGGAGAAGGCTGAGAAGAAAAACTTCTGTTTCCGTTCCCGGTAGACTTTGTTTTCAGTATTCCAGCAGTTTGCAAGTCGAAAAGATAACTTCTTAAAATACCTCTTTCAAATAATGGTGTGCGTTGCGATGGCGTACCCTCTCCGTCCCACAGATAGCTGGAATCCGCCATATCTATCGTGGCGTCATCATAAATGCTGACACGTTCATCAATAATCTTTTCGTCCAGTCTGTTCGTGAGAGGTGATGCACCTTTTTGCACTAACTTTCCGTTACAACCGGTTTCAAAGGTTGCAAGCAAGTTTCCCATAGCTTTCGGCGTAACAATCACAGGATAAGCGCCCGTTTTTAGTTTTATCTCCTTTTGTGCGAGCTTCAGGCCTTTCAACGCCTTGTCAACATGTTTGTTGAGATCGGTTACAAGACCTTTTGAGCTTTCCCCCTCCCCTATCCAGAGCAAACTCTGCCCTTTCACCTCCAAGATTTCTATACCTATGCTAAAAGATGTGAAAGCAGCGGAGATATCCAGCCCTTTAGAATTGATGAGCCTTCGCATCCCATGCCCCTTTCCCATACCGACACTACATTCATAACCGGAATTCACCGACAATGCCTTCCCGATAGTCGCTCTCCCAATGTCCACACATTTATGAATAGGATAATCCACAACGCATTGGTCAAAGACAGCAATCTTTGAATAAATATTTTTGCAGGGGAATTCGAACGCAGCAATCTGACCAAACTTAGCGCTTTCTATGGCATTGGCAACCAGCTTCTCAGGTTTTCTGAAATCCGTGGTACTGGAGAAACCGATTCTCCCATCTTTAATTACCCGAAGTCCAATGCCACGTATCGATTTTGTATTTACGTATTTTAGTTTGTTATTTTCAAAACTCACTGACCGTGACTCACCTTCGTCATACAGAACCTCTACGGAAGGAGTCTGTTTTAAAGCCAGTTCCAGAATTCTTTCTTCAATTTTAATCATTGATTTAACCTCAATTTGTTTTTATAAGACGCTGATTCTGAGAGCCCTTAAGATCCTGTTATTTTTTACTTACCCTATAAACCGTTCGCCAGCAATGTACCACTTTTTCAACGACCTCCTATGCATCTTTATTGCTTTAATCTAAAACTCACGGTTTTTTCTTCTTTCTCTTCTCCGAGATTTTCTGTCTTAATACGGAAACGCATGTCATTGGCGCTGTCAGCATAGGCAATGGCATTTTCGTAACTAATTTTACCTTCTTTATAGAGTTTAAACAATGATTGATCAAAGGTCATCATGCCCTCCTGAGTCCCCTGAGCCATCGTCTTTTTTAACAAATCGATCTGCCTATTCAAGATAAGATCTTTTATCCTTGATGTATCAAGCAATATCTCGAAGGCTGCAACCCTTTTCCCGTCCTTTGCAGGCACTAACCTCTGTGAAATAACAGACCGGAGATTAAGAGAAAGTAGCAGGTATATTTGTTCATGACGTTCCGCAGGAAAAAAGTTTATGATACGCTCAATTGCCTGATTGGCATTGTTAGCATGGAGCGTCGCAAGACAGAGATGCCCGGTTTCTGCAAAATTAATGGCTGATTCCATGGTTTCGGTATCACGAATCTCACCAACAAGGATCACATCCGGCGCCTGTCGTAAAGTGTTTTTTAATGCATCAGCAAACGACAAGGTATCAATGCCGACTTCCCTCTGCGTAATAACAGATTTTTTGTGCTGGTGCACGAACTCAACAGGATCTTCTATCGTAATGATATGCCCGAGGTTGTTGGCGTTTCTGTAATCAATCATTGCCGCCAGTGTGGTTGATTTCCCGGAGCCTGTAGCGCCAACAACCACTACCAGCCCCCGTTTTGTCATCGCTATATCTTTAAATATTGGCGGAAGGCATAAATCATCAACGGACTGAATTTTGATTTTTATTTGCCGAATAACCAGACCGATGTTTCTTTGCTGAAAGAAGATGTTTACCCGGAAACGACCTAGTTCCGGGTAATACAAGGCCAGATTCATCT
This sequence comes from Candidatus Brocadia sapporoensis, assembly GCF_001753675.2. GTDB lineage: Bacteria > Planctomycetota > Brocadiia > Brocadiales > Brocadiaceae > Brocadia > Brocadia sapporoensis. The sequence continues at coordinate 3,987 of NZ_MJUW02000093.1, forward strand.
CCATTCTTTCATAAAAATCTTTCCGCTGTTTCTCATTCATACTCTCTTCTGCCAGCAGGCGCGTATCCTCTGAGGTAAGCTTGTTGGTGTCCATCGGGATATTGGCTCCCTCTTTACGAAAAATAGGAGGAAGATTAACCGTAATATAGATATCCGATGCATCTAGACGGACCATTTCCTGCAAGAGTTCTTTTATTTCCATATTTTTATTATTCTTTTGATCTAAACCCTTTTAAGTTCTTACTCTTCACTAACGTATCGTCTGCTGCAAACCGCAGAATCCCGCTTCTTCTGCATATTGGGATCAGACTTTCATCAATCGTGAGGCTTGCCACTATATCCAACACTTCTTTTCCCCTCCTTGTACCCGGGAAAAATAGATCCCGGGATTCCTGGACGTCCTTTACAAATCTTTCCTATCTCCCCTATCTGGTCTTAAAACAAACGGTGTTTTTTAAACCGCACTTGTTCCAAGCCTGCCAACCTTTTCTTTTGGTGGCATTGAGCGTCTCCTTCCCACGAATATCCTATTTAATACCGCTCAAAACGCTTGGGCTGCTTACCAGAGTTTCTATCGTTTCTCTTGCTACCGTACCTTTCTGGCAGAGTTCTATTAATGACTGATCCATCGTTTGCATACCGTACTGCCGTCCTGTTTGTATCGCTGAAGGAATCTGAGCTATCTTATTTTCACGGATCAGGTTTCTTACCGCCGGTGTGCCTGTCATAATTTCTAATGCGGCTATCCGCCCCGTTCCATCCTTTTTCTTAACAAGCTGTTGGGTAATCACCGCCTGTAAAGACTCTGAAAACATCGTTCGAACCTGTTCCTGCTGATTGGGAGGAAACACATCAACAATCCTGTCTACCGTTTTGGGCGCACTGGACGTATGTAACGTACCAAAGACCAGATGGCCGGTCTCTGCAGCAGTAAGGGCAAGGGAAATCGTTTCCAGATCTCTCATTTCTCCTACCAGAATAATATCAGGGTCTTCGCGTAACGCTGATCGCAGGGCATTGGCAAAGCTATGGGTATGCGAACCCAATTCCCTCTGGTTGACAAGGGAGGTTTTTGGACGATGCATAAACTCTATAGGATCTTCTACCGTGAGAATATGACATTTTTGTTCCCGGTTGATGAGGTCTATCATGGCTGCAAGGGTGGTTGATTTTCCAGAGCCTGTCGGCCCTGTCACGAGAACAAGTCCCTTTTCTTTTTTTGTTAAATCACCAACTATTTTCGGCATATTAAGCTGTTCCAGTGTGGGGATAACGGTAGGTATTGTCCTGAATACTATAGATTCCCCCCTGCTTTGTATAAAAGCATTTACCCGAAATCGCCCCATATCGCCGTATTGAATAGAAAAATCAAGCTCGTGATGCTCCTCAAAATCCTTCCGGTGACGGTCGGTAAGAATTCCATACAGCATACTGTGTACTTCCTGGTTACTCAGTGGTGGGATGTCAAGTTTTCTGACATCTCCATGGATACGTATAATGGGCGGCTCACCTGAACTGATATGAATATCCGAAGCATTCTCTTTTTTCGCAAAGGTAAGAAGTTCCAGAATTTCCATTTATCGTCCTCCAATAACGACATTTTTTATACGAACGTGTGGACCACCATCGCTCACTCGTAATGGCGATTGCCCACCTTTACCGCATCCGCCAAGACCACCGTAAATTTCAAGGTCGTCTCCGATGGCATCAATATTCATCAGCGTCTCAAATACATTTCCCGTAAGAACAACGTCCCTCACCTTTTCCTGCAATTTCCCGTTCCTTATCATATAAGCCTCCTCAGCGCTGAAGGTAAACATTTCCATGTTTGTCTGTCCTCCCAGTGCGCCCACGGCATATATACCATTATCAACTTCAGATAGCATTTTCTCAAAAGCATACCCGCGGGGCTCCATGTAAGTATTTGTCATACGTACGATAGGGGCATGTGCATACCCTATTGCCCGCGCATTACCGGTCGGTTTTTCATGCATTTTTGCAGCCGTTTCCCGTGAATGGAGCCGGCTCGTCAGTATACCATCTTTAATAAGATACGTCTTTTGCGTCGGGGTACCCTCATTATCGTATTTATTGTATCCCGCTTCACCCACGAGAGACCCATCGTCCACGATAGAAAGGGCATCAATCCCAAAGCGTTTTCCGATAACCATGATCTCCCGCATCTTCTTGTTTTCATAAATAAAATCGGCCTCACTGAGATGCCCGAACGCCTCATGAATAAAGACGCCACAAAGTTTGGGATCAGCGATAACGGTATACTTACCCCCCGCTACCGGCTTGGCCGTGAGCAGGTCAATTGCCTGTTTCGTTACCTCCTGGCATTTATTTTCCAAATGCCGGACTTTGCTGAATCCCCGCAAATCGCCGACCGAATGATATGCCTGTTGTACATTCATGCCATCCCTTGCCATAGCGAGCAATGAGATGCCACAAAAAATCGTTTCCTGCACAATAAAACTACCGTCTGTATTAGCAAAATATACCGCCCCGTGAGAATCAAGATACCGCACATTAGAGGTTTGTATCTGCTTCGACGAGAGAATGATATTGTTATAGGTATTGCAAATAGTCTGTTTATCCGTTAGAGAGACATCGGCAGGATCAATTTCCACCTTTGCCTTAACAAAATCTTGTATAACCGGGACCGGAGCAAGCAATCTCTGCTCTGTCCCGACAAATCGCGCCTGTTCACAAGCCATTTCCACGTATCGTGGAAGATTTGTAATATCATTAAAGGCAACAAACCCCCAACCGCCTTTAATCGATGCCCGCACACATCCGCCAAAGGCATTATGTTCACCAATACTTTCAAGCTCTTTCCCTACGTACGTAATTCCTGTGTTAACACCTTCCTGCACCCTTATTTCAACATAATCTGCCTTTACTGAACTTAGGGCATTTTTTATCCGTTTTTCCATGGAAATCCTTCCTCTACATAATTATAAAGCACGCACTAAAAGCAATCTTTTTTCGTCAATGTCAATTATTTTATCATTTTTTCAAATGCCTCTTCGTCCAGAATTTGGACATGCAACTCTCTGGCTTTGTCGAGTTTTGCACCAGGGTCTTCACCAACGACAAGATAATCTGTCTTTTTACTTACCTGAGACAGGATTCGCCCTCCCTGATGCTTAATGATCATCTCGGCTTCTTTACGAGGGTATTTTTGTAATGTACCGGTAATGACGAACGATTTCCCGGAAATTTTTGAGTTTTTTTCCGATGCCGGAATTGTTTGTTTCCTGGTATTCACACCGGCAGTTTTCAGTTTTTCGATAATGCTCTGAGTGTGTCTATCATGAAAAAACTCGATAATACTCCTCGCAACAACAGGTCCAATTTCATAGATTCCTTCCAGCTTTTCCTGGGTTGCGTGTGCCAATGCGTCTAAGCTATCGAAGTGTTCTGATAAAACTTCCGCCGTATGAACACCTACGTTATGGATACCCAGTGCGCAAATTAACCGTTCTAAATTCCGTTGTTTGCTTTCCTCAATAGCACGAATCAAGTTCGAAGATGACTTTTTACCCATTCGCTCTAAGTTTTCCAGATCCGGATGTTTAAGACAATAAATATCGGCATAATCTTTTAAAAAACCCTTGTCAACTAATTGGTCAACGAGCGCAGGGCCGAATCCTTCTATATCCATGGCATGCCTGCTTGCAAAATATTGAATGCGCCTTTTTGCCTGCGCATGACAAAAGGGATTATGGCAGCGCAGGTACACACCCTCTCTCCGAACGGCGCTTTTGCATTCAGGACAGACCGTTGGCTCCTGAAAAATCCGTTCCGTGCCATTGCGTTTTTCTTTCACAACAGAGACGACTTGCGGAATAATCTCACCTGCCTTTTGCACCACAACAGGATCTCCCATCCGTATGTCTTTTCGGGAAATCTCTTCAAAATTATGAAGCGTAGCACGGCTGACCATAGTACCTGCAAGAAGGACCGGGGAAAGATTTGCAACGGGTGTTATCGTTCCGGTCTTTCCTACTTGTGCAACAATTTCTTCAATTTTTGTAACCGCCTGCTCAGGCTGATATTTGTAGGAAATCACCCAGCGGGGAGCTTTGCTTGTAGCGCCTAATTGTTCATGCAGGGAAAGAGAATTAACTTTAATAACTATGCCATCTATCATGTAATCAAGATCGTTCCGTTTCTTACCCCATTCGTTACAATACTGAATGGCTTCCCCAATACTTTCACATAGCCGGGTATGCGGATTTACGGGTAATCCAAAACCCCGAATCAATTCTAAGCACTTCATGTGGGTCTCGAGTTCAAAATCCTCAAGATATCCGATCGCATAAGCGAAAACTCGTAAATGCCTTTTCGCAGTAACACGAGGGTCGAGCAATTTTAGGGTACCTGCGGCAGCATTCCGGGGGTTGGCGAATTGTGACTCACCCGCTTCCTCCCTTTCTTCATTCAATCTCTGAAATTCCTTATTCGACAGATAGATTTCGCCTCTTATTTCTATAGCTGAAGGTATTTGCTGTTTTTCTGCAGGTTGTAATTTTAAAGGAATTTGATGAATTGTCCTGAGATTTGCGGTTACGTCGTCTCCCTTAAAACCATCTCCCCTGGTTGCCCCTCGTACAAACAACCCTTTTTCGTACCATAGGGCAATAGCAACTCCATCAATCTTTAATTCTACAACATATTCAATATTCCGATGTCCATCAATGCCTGCCATACGCTTTATGCGCTGATCAAATTCTTCCAACTCATTGTCTGAGTAAGTATTATCAATACTCAGCATGGGAATTTTGTGCTCGACTGTGGAAAATTGAGTAAGGGGTTCTCCCCCTACTCTTTGGGTGGGAGAATCAGGAACAATGAGATGTGGGTATGTCTTTTCAAATTGTTGTAATTCTTTTACGAGTTGATCATATTCATAATCCGTAATCTCTGGATTGTTTTCTACATAGTATTTTCTGTCATGGTAGCGTATTGTATCACGAAGCTGCTCAATATTCTCTTTAATGGATTTCATAGAGGGAGAAAAACGGCATAGCCACAATCAGATTTCTTTACGAACCTCCGTAGCTCTTATAGAGATACAAAATAGAAAACAAACTTTTTGTACCATACATAAGTTTATGAATGGGAGTTAGTATATCACAATTTATACCTCTGTCAACGAATTATGTTTTAAAGATATAAATCACTTGACTTTATCTTGTTTTTGTTATAAAATTTGCCAAACAATGAAAACTTTGGTATAACTCCCGTAATTATAAATTCTTACGAATTCTCTAAATTTTAAGCATGGAGTGCAAAATTTATGACGAAAGGAAGCGACTCAAGGGAGTTTTTTGAGATATTTAAACCAATGCAGAAAGCAGAGGATGTACAAAAAAGTGAAGTTACGTCTCAAGGAGAATCGGCAGAGTCTAGCCAACCGTCTAAACCGCCCAACCATGATGAGAAATTAATTGTCAAACCCGCTTCAACTGCCGATCCGCTGGGGTGGATCAAGAAAACAAGTGGAGAAGGTCCGTTTTTAAAAGAAGGCAGAAAAGAAGCACAACCCGTTTTCCCTCCTTTAAAAGAAGAACGGCCCTTACGTAAGGATGAGATTGTAGTAAGGCAGGAGACCTTGATTATTGGCGCTATTGCAGCAACGTTTCTCTCCATCGCATGTTTTTTCGTTGGACACAAAGTTGGATATAATAAAGGCATCCTGAGCCAGACGGAAGAATGGTTAGAAACGATAGAACCCCGTGATGTTAAAAAACCTGTATCAAAACAACCAGGGCCGGAAGATGTCCCGCAAAAGGTAACAACGAAACCGGCGCCGCCCCCGGCTGCAAAACAGAGCGAACAAACAAAACCAATTATCAAAGACAAATGGACATTGCGTGTAGTTACTTACAAAAATACTAAAGAAAATGTAGAGAAGGCGAAGACCATGGCAAAGACTATACAGGATATCGTTGGTCTCGATACATTTATCGTAAATACCGGCAAGGAAATATTCATTTGCGCAGGTGAATTTGAGGAAGCTGATAGCGCCGAATTAATTACCGCACAAAAGACACTATCAGATTTTAAATATCAAAACAAAAAACAATTTGAAGGAAGTTATCCCATTCGTATGAAATAAAGTTTTGGAGGAACTATGAGTATTGATAAAAGTTTGAAAACAAAAGGCAAGTTGGTAAGGCCCAGGAATGTATTTACCAGAATTGAGCGTATCAAGTTACTTAAAAATGAAGGGAAATGGGATCCAACTATGTCGGTATTTGGTATTCCCAAAGTAAAAACGGTTAAGATAAGGAAAAAGGCCAAATCGGAGAAAAAGGAGGCAACGGCTGAAACAACAGGCGCTGCGCCAGCGGCAGGAACGTCTTCAGCAACTGGTGCCGCAGCATCGGGCAAGGAAAAGACCAAGAAATAATGATTGCCTACAGGATGTCGGAAATAGACTCCTCAGGGATTAGAAAAATATTTAATTTGGCACAAAAAATGCGAAATCCGGTGAACCTCAGTATAGGTCAGCCGGATTTTGACGTTCCTGAGGAGATCAAAGCGGTGGCCATTAGAGCCATTATGGATGGCGCTAACAAATATACCGTTACACAGGGTATTGCTGAACTCCGTGCTGGAATATCCAAACAACTTCTGAAGCACAGAGGAGTAAACGCAGAGGATGTTATAATTACATCGGGAGTCTCCGGGGCATTGACACTCGCCCTTATGGTACTAATCAACCCGGAGGACGAAGTGCTCATACCAGACCCTGCCTTTGTAAGCTATAAACATTTGACAAAATTCTGCGGTGGCAAACCTGTTTTCATTGATACCTATCCCGATTTTCAACTAACGGCTGCACGCATCCAACCCCACATTACGAAAAAAACCAAGGCGCTTGTTATGAACAGTCCCGCAAATCCAACAGGAATACTGTGTACAGCTCATGAGATAAAAGAAATTGCAGAACTCGCAAGAAAACACAACCTTGTTGTTATTTCAGACGAGATATATCACAGTTACGATTATCATCATACGTTTGAGAGCATTGGTAAATACTACGAAAAGACCTTAATCCTTGATGGTTTTTCTAAATCATTCGCCATGACGGGCTGGCGAATGGGCTATGCTGCGGGACCTGCCAGCATTATCACGGAAATGATCAAACTACAACAGTATACCTTCGTTTGCGCCCCTTCCTTTGCACAGTATGCCCTCGCCATTTCATTGGAAACAGATGTAAGCCATTATATAGCAAACTACAAAAAGAAGAGGGATTTAATGTATGATGGGTTAAAGGATAGATTTCGAATTGTAAAACCAGACGGGGCGTTTTACTTTTTCCCACAGGTACCCTGGGGTACCGATGAAGAATTTGTAGCTTCTGCTGTCAAAAACAATCTTCTCATTATCCCTGGCAGTGTCTTTTCCGAACGCAATACCCACTTTCGCATCTGTTACACCGCTTCTGAAGAAACCATTCAATGCGGCATAGACATCCTCAATACCCTCGCCCAACAGCAACCCAGCTAATCCCAGTAGCAAAGCTAACCTTTACCTATAATCTATCTTGCAGGACACCTTCAACCAGTCAAGTGAGCCCAAAGAGGAAACGAAAAAACTTGCAAAAAAGAAAGATTTTATGCAGTAAATCCATATGAGCCAGATGCTCACAAAAGAGTACAATAATTTGCATTTTCGCATCAATACAATAAGCAACGGAGTCACACAAGTTCAACACAGACAAACGAAGTTTGCCCGTGCCACCCGCGGTAAAATCCCTGATTTTGTGTGCATCTAGGCCATATCAGCCCTCTGCAGTCTGTCGTAATGGCCATCTGCCTACTGCCTTTCTTATAAATCTTCACCTCTTTACTGGCCACACCTGTCCACGACCATGATCAGGGAGGAGTTCTGCGCTATGCATCTGACTCCTGACATCAGGCCCCTAGATACCGGCCCCCCTACCCCCTCATCATCGCCTACTCCGGTCCAAGCATCATACTTATCCCCCCTTGTTGTCAACACCCTCCAGTTTGTGCCTTTGTCGTCGGGGTAAGGAGAGGTACTATATTTTATGAGTATCATGGGCAGAAGCAGATAACAATGATACGGTTGTAGAATTCCCATGTTAAATCTTTCTTTTTTGTAAACTTTTTCACCCCTCTTTGCCTCATTGATATGGGGGATTTGGCTTCGGTATAGCTGCATACCGTAAGCCCGAGAATACCGTTTCTTAAGATTTTATCGAGGGATTGAATAACAAAAACAGGGTTATCCAGCGATGGTACCTACGGCCTAAGAGATGAAGAATATCTTCGCTTAAAAATTCTGACCTGTATGCTTCCGGAGATATAAAAATGCAAAAATTACCCACTCGTTTCCACGATGACCTTTTATTTTATTTCAGCAGGTTACAGGGTGACACAGACAAACGTTGTTTGCCCGTGCAATATATTCCGATTCTTCGTCAGGTTCAGCATGTGGCGCCGTGCATGGTTAACTTGTCGAACCATTACGACGAAGTCCATGCCACCTTGTAACCAAAGACATAACTCGCCGGGAGACCAACAAATCCTTGTTTTACAAGGTTTCTGGCGAATTTCTGTAAACTGAAACATGGAGTTTTGAGTTGTTGATTCTATATGAGATAAATGTCCTTATTGGACACCAATAATAGTTTTTATTTGACAATAATACCAAAAAAGTTAAAAATGCGTTTATTTCGGCAATAAAAACATTCGACAAAGGCAAACCCCGAGTGCTCGGGGGACGCAAAGGAAAGGGTCTTTAAACGTACAGGGACGTACGGGGACACAGAGGCAGGGTCCCTTAACACATTAAGGAAATGGCTTTAGAAAAGACAGCCTTACTGACGAAGATGTTTTCACGAATATCTTTGCAGTAAGGCTTTTTTTATTTTAGAAAGCGGCGGGGAAAGAGAGAAGTGTAAGAGGAAAGGAATGAGTAAGTATTGTGTAGTGCCAGTGGTCATTTTATTGTCCTTATTTTAGTAGAGGCAGTTTAGAATCGATCCTAAAGGCTTTTTTGCAAGTTCCGGCCACAGATATTGGCGGATTTTATTCAGAAGGTGCTTCCGGAGTTTAGCAAGAGCGCAGTGGGAAAAATCGGTACAAAACTTATAGTGAGCAAAGTCGAACGAGACGGCAACAAAGGGGCGGTTGTATTGGAATTTTCATCATATTTCAACGGGTTTCCGGGTGGCATGGACAAACTCGTTTGTCCATGGCGTTTTTAATCTATGCACGGATTTAGGCTCTATTGCACGGACAAACTCGTTTGTCCGTGCCACCCTGATGCTGAAAATTGGTTAAGCAGCGCGGGTAGTATATCGCCCGCTTGTATGGGAGATTTTTTATTTTTCTGGTCTTTTTGAAGAGGAGGGTGTGTGAAATGGGACATACGAATATGCAGGATGATACAGCACGGGGTCTTCGCGTGCGAAAAAGAAGTAAGGTGTTCCGGTATTGTGTCGTGGTGTCTTCCCTGTTTGTTACGTCAATGATCA